>CAZAIE010001572.1:0-1680 GCA_964485035.1 uncultured Myxococcaceae bacterium
GACTTCTTCAGCGAGGGCGGCTCCACGAAGGTCACCCGGGCGCCCAGTTCGTGCAGGCCGAGGGCCAGGTAGCGGGTGCGCCCCAGCAGCGCGAAGTCCCAGGGGACGGTGGCGAAGAACCAGACGTCGAGGCCGTCGAGGGTCATGTGGCTCCCCGTGAGAGGGCGGCGCGGTAGGCCGCGAGGGTCTGCTCGCCGGCGCGCTCCCAGGTGTACTCGCGCAGCACCCGCTCCCGGAGCGGGGAGGCGCGTGGGCGGGCGAGCGACTCTTCCACCGCGCGGCGCATCGAGGCGGGGTCGGCGGGGTCCAGGTAGCAGGCGTCGTCGCCGAAGTACTCGCAGGTGGAGCCGCGGTCGGTGCTGACCACCCGCGTCCCCGCCGCCGCCGCCTCCAGGCTCACCAGCCCCGGGGTCTCGTACCAGGCCGGCGCCACGTGCACCTCGGCGGCGGCGTAGAGCGCGAAGAGTTCGTCCCGGGGCAGCGCCGGCACGAGCCTCAGCCCCGGGCCGGTCAACGCCGAGAGGCGCCGGAAGTAGCTGCCGTGCATCGGCCCCGGGTCGCCGACCAGCACCAGCGGCAGGGGGAATCCGGCCATCGCCTCCGCCAGCGCGAGCTGGTTCTTGCGGGGCTCGATGCGCCCGGCGCAGAGGAGGAACCGCTCCGGGAGCGCGTGGCGGCCGGACCGCGGCTCGGGCGGGGGGTCGGTGGCATTGACCACCGGGTGGATCGTCGTGCCCCCCAGGCTGCGCAGGACGTCTCCCTCGGCTCGCGAGTTGGGGAGCAGGAGGCGCGCGTGGGCCAGGAGCCAGGCCATCCGCTGCTCCAGCGGGAGGAGCGCTTCGGGCAGCATCGCCCGCCGCCAGCCCCCCTCGGCGAGCACCGCCCGCACCGCGTTCTTGGCCACGTCCGCCGGCCCAGTGGAGAGCGTGCCGTGCAAGAGCCGCAGCGCCCCCACCTGGCCGCGCTGCTCGAACTCGGTGGTGGGCCAGTAGATGGTGGAGAGCACGAAGGGCAGCTGCGCACGCTCGAGCGCCCGCGCGTGCACGAAGGTGTCCAGCCGGGTGAGGTGGAAGAGGTGGGCGAGGTCGTAGCTGCCGTGCGCGGGCAGCTGCGGCTGGCTCCACAGCGCGACGTCCACGCCCTGCTCTTCGAGCGCCGCCCTTGTCCGCAGGATCTGCGTGGCGTCGCCGCCGGGGAGCGACCAGAGGTTGCTGCGCACGCAGAAGAGGACCTTGTGGCTCGGCCCGCGAGGGCCAGGCACGCTGCTCCGGGCGCAGAACGGCTCCAGCGCGCCCTGGTAGGCCGAGAGGATGCTGCGGGCGGTGTCGTCCCAGCTGAAGCGGGCGGCCCGGGCCAGCCCGGCGTGGCGCAGCTCGGCGGCGCGCGGCCCCCCGGCGAGCAGCCCGGAGAGCGCCCCCGCGAACCCCGGGACGTCGTCGGGGTCCACCAGCTCGGCCGCGTCTCCCAGCACCTCCGGCAGCGCCGAGGCGCGCGAGGCGACCACCGGGGTCCCGCAGGCCATCGCCTCCAGCGGCGGGAGACCGAAGCCCTCGTAGCGGGACGGGAAGGCGAAGGCCGCGGCCGCCGCGTACAGCAGCGGCAGGTTGGCGTCGGCGACCACGTCCAGCGCGCGCACCCGGGCGCGGGCGTTCCCCGCCCGGTCGAGGAGCGCGCCGGGAA
>CAZAIE010001573.1:0-1678 GCA_964485035.1 uncultured Myxococcaceae bacterium
GCGTCCCGGTGACGCGCGCGGCGCGGTGGCCTTCGCTGCCGACTTCGCCGCCGACCGCGCCTCCGCCGAGGTGCACCTGGAGCTCATCCGCGCCTGGTATCGCGACGTGGCCGCGATCGCCTCGGGCGGGGAGGAGTCGACGGTGGTGAACTCCGACCTCCTGGGGCTCGCCCGCGAGGCGGCGGGACGTCTGGGGCCGGTGGAGGCGCTGCGCCGCATCGACCTCGCGGCCTCGGTCCGCTCCGTGCTCCGCTTCAACGCCTCCCCGCGGCTGCAGGTCGAGGCCGCGGCCCTCCGACTGGTCTTCCCCGACGCATGAGCTCTCCCTCCAACGAAGCCCTGCTCAAGGACGTCGAGGCGGGCAAGGCCGTCCCCGTCTACCTCATCACCGGGGAGGAGTTCCTGGTCCGCAAGCTCAGCGACGAGCTGGTGGCCAAGCTCCTGCCCAAGGCGATGGCGGGCCTGAACCTCGCGGTCCACGAGGGCTCGTCCGCGGCGGACGTCGCCCGCGACGTGGCCACCGTTCCCATGTTCCGCGGCCGCAAGGTGGTGGTGGTCCGCGACCCCGAGTTCCTGGCCCCGAAGAAGGGGCGGCCGGACGCCCTCAACAAGATCAAGGAAGCGTGGAACGCGGGGCGCAGGAAGGTGGCTGCGAACCGCGCCCTGGCCCTCTTCTCCCGCGCGGGGTGGGGGCCGGACCAGCTCGCCGCGCCCGACGTCGGGGCCATCTCCCGGGAGCTGGAGCTGGACCTCGCCGACGCCGATCTGGCGTTCCTGAAGGAGCTGGGCGCGTTCTGCAAGTCCGAGGGGCTCTCGGCCCCCGAGGGCGACACCGGGGCACTCGAGCGGCTGCTGGAGAAGGGCCTGCCCAAGGACCACCACCTGGTGATCGAAGCGGTGCACCTCGACGGCCGCTCCACGCTGGCCAAGCACCTCGCCAAGGCGGGGATGCTGGTCGACCGCAAGGTCGAGCGCGAGCTGCGCAAGCTGGACATCCACGCCACGGCGGCGGAGGCGCTCGCGCCCTTCAAGAAGAGGCTCGACGGCGAGGCCGAGAAGCTGCTCAAGGACCTCTGCGGCGGGTCGATGCGTCTCCTCCAGTCCGAGCTGGAGAAGCTCGCGCTCTACGTGGGCGACAAGCCGGTCATCGGCGCCGCCGACGTCGAGGTGCTGGTGCGCCGCGCCCGCGAGGAGGAGTTCCGCGAGCTGGCCGACGCGCTGGGCGCCCGGGACCTGCGCGCCGCGCTGCGCTACGTGGACACGGCCCTGGACCAGGACGAGCCGGCCCTGAAGATCCACGGGGCGGTGGCCAGCGTGGTGCGGCGCATGCTCGAGGACCGCTCGCGCTGGGCCTCCCTCGGGCTGGGGCCGCGCACCACCCAGCGCGAGCTGGAGTCCCGCGGGCTGCCTGCCCTCCAGGCCGAGGCGGAGGAGCGGGGCACCAAGGTCCCGCACCCCTACGTGGTCTGGCTCGGGTTCCAGGCCTGCATGCGCTTCGAGCTGCGCGAGCTGGTGAAGGCGATGCTGGAGGTGGCCGCCGCCGACGTCGCGCTGAAGTCCGGCGGGAGCGGGCGCCTGGTGCTGGAGACCCTGGCCTTCAAGATCTGCCAGCGAGCGGCCTGACTCACAGCGCGGCTCCGCCGCAACCGAAGTGCTCGTGCCGACCATCGAGCGGCGG
>CAZAIE010001574.1:0-1677 GCA_964485035.1 uncultured Myxococcaceae bacterium
CCAGCCCCTGGGCCTGCTGGCTCGAGGCCTGGGCGATCTCGCCGACCAGCGCCGCCACCTTGTTCACGCCCTGGGCGATGCGCGCGAAGGACTCCTTGGTCCGGTTCGCGGCGCTGAGCCCGGCCTGCACCGTCTGCCCCGAGGCCTCGATGAGCTCGGCGGTTTCCTTGGCGGCCTTGGCGCTGCGGCCTGCGAGGCTGCGCACCTCCTCCGCGACCACCGCGAAGCCCTTGCCGTGCTTGCCCGCCCGCGCCGCCTCGACCGCGGCGTTCAAGGCGAGCAGGTTCGTCTGGAACGCGATGTCGTCGATGGTCTTGATGATCCGGCCGATCTCCGTGGCGGACATGGCGATGTCGTTGATCGCCGCGGAGAGGGCGTGCATCTCCTGGTCGCCCTGGCGGGCCTCGTCGCGCGTAGTGCCGACGAGGGCGTTGGCCTGGGTCGCGCTCTCGGCCGCCGTCCGGGCCTGCCCACCGATGTCGTTGAGCGAGCTGGTGATCTCCTCGAGGGACGCAGCCTGCTCGGTCGCGCCTTCCGAGAGCGACTGGGCCGCCCTGGAGATCTCCTGGGTGCCGGTGGCCACCCCGCCGAAGGCGTGGTTCACCTCGCCGATGACCGACTGGAGCTGGTCCAACATCTGCGTGAAAGCCATCCCCAGCTGGTCACGCTCCGACCGGGCAGAGGCCTGCACCGTGAGGTCGCCCTGGGCGCTCGCCTTGGCCACCTTTGCTTTCTCCTGCAGCGACTCGAGGACGTCCCGGAGCGAGTCGGCGACGACCCCGAACTCGTTCTGGGACCGGTAGCGGATCTCCTGGTCGAGGACTCCCTCCGCGAGGTCGACCGCGACCGAGCGCATCTCCTGGAGCGGGGCGGCGATGGCACGCCCCACGTAGATGCCGTAGCCGAGCGCGGCCAGGACCGCCGTCAGGGATACCAGCAGGAAGAGGACGGTTGCGAAGCGCGTGGTCGACGCGGCTGCGGCGACGTAGCGCTCGACGTCCTTGCCGATGACCGTCTGGATGGAAGCGAACACGGCGTTGAACTGGGCCATCGCCTGGTCGGTCTTCGGGACCACCTGGACGGCCTGGGCACGTGAGCCCGCGCGCAGCAGCGTCTCGATCTCCTCGGCCGTGGCGTGCATCGCCGCGTGGGGACCCTCCAGGTCCCGAAGCAGCCGGGCCAGCTCGGCGTTGTCAGCCTCCGCTGCCCCGCGAGCGGGGCCGTGCAGCCACTCGCCCAGCGGGCACTTCCGCACGTCCTTCTCGATGGGCAACGTGACCATGTTCGGGTCGCGCTGGAAGCGTCCCAGGCCGGTGCGCCAGTGGTTGTGGGCGAGCTCTCGTTGCAGCAACTCGCCGCGGAGCGCGAGGGCCCGAGCCTCGTCCTGCAAGGCGTCGCGGGTGGAAGACTGCGTCCACAGACCGACCCCTGCGAAGGCGACGGAGAGGCCCCCGAAGACCACGACGAGCTGTGTCGAGAGCTTGACCCCGCCCATGGCGTCTCCACGGTCAGTAGCGACCGAACTCCTTGTCATCGAGGGCGATCACGTCTTCGGGCTTCACGACCTTGTCGGACGGGCCGCTTGCGGCGGACGGCGGGGTTCCCCAGCCGGGCTTCAGGCTGGGGGCCTGCTTCACGATGCTGCGGGCCATGGGAGCCGTCCCCGCAGCCTGCTTG
>CAZAIE010001575.1:0-1674 GCA_964485035.1 uncultured Myxococcaceae bacterium
GAACGGGGCCATCCAGCGCGCCAGCAGCGGGCCGGCCTCGGGCGCCGACTTGGCGAGGCCGCGCTCCACGGACGGCAGGTAGCGCGAGGTGCGGTCGCGCAGCTCTGCCTCGACCGTCTTCAGGTCGCCCAGCTTTCGCGGCGCGAGCTGCATCCCGTGCTCGGGGAGCACCAGCTTGCGCAGCGCGGGGGCCCAGCTCACCTTCCCTGCGTTCGTCGCCTCGGTCTTCTTGCGCGCCATCCCAGCCTCCGTGGAGGGCCGGAGCCTAGGTCGCGGGGGGCTACCCCGTCACGGGTGTTTGGGGGCGATCGTGGCCAGTCGACCGATGGGCTGTACCGACCACGCTCTCCGGTGCATCACTCGCGATGTGACCCCGATCCACCAGCGCACCCGCTGGGCGTGAAGGACCGCGCCATCGACGGCGACCGGCCGCAGGTCGAATGGGTAAGCCGCTCGGCGGGCGGTATCCACCAATGCCCCGCGCTCTCCATCGGACGCGAATGAGACGCCG
Organism: uncultured Myxococcaceae bacterium; assembly: GCA_964485035.1. GTDB lineage: Bacteria > Myxococcota > Myxococcia > Myxococcales > UBA5297 > CAZAIE01. The sequence continues at coordinate 512 of CAZAIE010001575.1, forward strand.
GGCACCCGAGTCGGCAGCCGGTTCCCGGCTCAGGAAGAGGACGATTCCGCTGACCGGACTGCGCCGCGGCTGCTCTTCTGCCGACTCATCCGCTTCGCCTCCTTGGCCATCCGATAGTCCTCAAGTCGGTGTCCGGGAATACCGAGTGCGGAGCGGCCTGGAGTACCGCATCATCCCGACCACAGGCACTGCACGCGTTCGCTGGAGGACTACATGGCTACCAGGAAGGCCGCTGCGCAGAAAACGAAGAAGCCCATCGCCGAAGAGCCCTCGGGCGGGCGCAGGCAGCGACTCCCCAGCGGGGAGTCCATCACCACCGGCGTCGTGCGGCTCAAGGACCTCATGTACTTCCTGGTCTCGATCGACGAGCTCGTGGCCAAGAACGTTTCCTTTTCTCGGGTCTACGAGCTTGACCAGGATGACCTCGGGTCAATGGACCTCGACTGGCTGGCCTGCTCCTGCACCGTGTGCCATGAGCCCGAGGAGCGGTTTCTGGCGATTGCCCAGCGAGGCGGTCAGGTCTGTCGGATGGGGGGAGGAGAGTACGGGTTCGAGAGCCTCTCCGAATGCCAGGAGGGCTTTGTCCGCAAGCCTGGGCTGATGCGCGAGATCCGGGAGATCGCCGGCGGCCACGCCTATGCCGTGGGCACCGGCCGGCAGGTCTACCGGCGCAATGGGCCCGACGATTGGATGTGCATCGACCGCTGGTCGAAGGTCGATTCCAAGGCGCTGGTGGACTACAGCTTCGAGTCCATCGATGGCTTCGCAGAGGATGATCTCTACGCAGTGGGGTGGAAGGGCGAGATCTGGCACTTCGATGGGAAGCGCTGGGACGAGGTGCCCAGCCCCAGCAGGCTCGCATGGCACAAGGTGAAGTGCGCACCCGACGGGCAGGTCTACATCGCCGGGAAAGACGGGCTGTTGATCCGCGGGCGAGGGAAGAAATGGAAGACCCTCGCGAGCCCCGAGGTGACTGCGGACATCTGGGGTTTGGAGTGGTTCGACGGCGACGTGTGGCTGTCCACGACGGAGTCGCTCTATCGGCTGAAGGGTGAGCGGCTCGGACTCGTAGACTATGGCGGCGGGGACATCCCAGCGACCTGCTATCACCGCAGCGCGGCTCCGCCGCAACCGAAGTGCTCGTGCCGACCATCCAGCGGCGG
>CAZAIE010001576.1:0-1668 GCA_964485035.1 uncultured Myxococcaceae bacterium
GGAGCGCCTCCAGCTGGTCCACCCGCGGGTCGGCGCCGGCGTCGCCCTTGTTCAGCGCCCCCTCGGCGGAGTCCACCGCGGCGAGCAGGGCCTCCACCCGCTGCGACTCGAGCCCGTCCTTCTCGGTGCGCCCGGCCAGCGCGGTCTCCATCGCGTGGGCCAGCTTCTCCAGGTCGGTGAGCCCCAGGCTGGCCGCCGAGCCCTTCAGGCCGTGGGCGGTGCGCCGGATGGCGTGCAGGGTGCCGTCGGGGGCGGCGCCCTTCTCCAACTCGAGGATCCCCGCGCCGATCTCCTGGAGGTGCTCGCGCGCCTCCTCGACGAAGACCGGCCAGAGCTTCTGGAGCAGGAGCGGGTCCATCCGATTCCTCGCCTCAGGCCGAAGCCGCGGGCTCGAGCAGTTGGGCCACGTCCAGCACCGCCAGGCGGTCGGACGCGACGAAGACGAAGGGGCCAGTGGGGGCCTGGGCGGACTCGTCCGGGCGCGGGAGCTCGAGCTTGCCCTCGACCTCCTCCACCGCCACCCCGAAGAGCTCCTCGCCCTCGGTGAGCGCCACCACCTTGGTGAGGTCGCTCATCCCGCCGCCCTTCAGCCCCAGCACCTGCCGCAGGTCCAGCACCGGCAGCACCCGGGAGCGCGCCACCAGCGCCCCCAGCACGTGCCGCGGGGCGCCCAGGAGCGGGCACAGCCCCTTGATCTCGAGGATCTCGTCGACCTTCCCGATGGGCACCGCGTAGCGCTCCCCACCCACCCGGAAGGCCACCACCTCCAGCATCGCCGCGCCGCGGGTCTGCTCGCGGGCGCTGGCCAGCGAGCGGGCGCGCTCGGCGAGGATGGTGCGGCGCTCCTCGTCGGAGAGCTGCGCCCCCCGCGCGAGGGTGCGCTCCGCCTCCTCCAGGCGCCGGTAGAGCTCCTCGAAGGCGGCGCGGCCGGACTGCGGCTCGCCCGGCCCCTCGGGGCCCTGGGGACGGTCGGGGACGTCGGCCATGGGCTACTTGCGCGCCGGGAGGTTGAGGAGCGCGCCCACCTTCTCGCGCAGCTCGTCCACGGCCACCGGCTTGGACAGGAACGCCGTCGCCCCCACCAGGCGGCCCTTCTGCCGCGAGGCCTCGTCCTTGAGGGTGGTGAGCAGCACCACCGGGACCGCGAAGAGGTCCTTGTCGCTGCGGATGGCGGCGCACAGCTCGAAGCCGTCCATCACCGGCATGCGCACGTCGCTGATGATGAGGTCGGGGCGGGACTCGCGCGCCTTGCGCAGCCCCTCCTCCCCGTCCTTGGCCTCGATGAACTCCAGCCCCCAGCCCATGAGGTAGACCTGCAGCAGGGAGGTGATGGTCTTGGTGTCTTCGACGATCAGGACTTTCACGGACTTCCTCCTCGGACGCTACACGCGGTAGCGCCCGACGATCTCCGTCAGACGCTTGGAAACGGTGGTGAGGTTGCCGGCGACGGCCTCGATGCGCTTGGTGCCCTCCAAGGCGTCGTTCATGGCCGACGACAGCTCGGTGATGGCCGAGACGATCTGCTCGACCCCGATGGTCTGCTGCCGGGTGTTGTTGGCGATCTGGCGGGCGGCTAGCGAGCTGTCGCGGATGACGTCCGCGAGCCCCATGATCGACCCGCCCGCGCCCTGCGCCAGGGCGATGGCGGCGTGGGCTCGCTTGCTGCCC
>CAZAIE010001577.1:0-1665 GCA_964485035.1 uncultured Myxococcaceae bacterium
CCCCGGTGATGACCTTCGACGCCGTGGACGTCTCGGGCAAGAGCGCCGAGCGGCAGCGCCTGGACGCGGCGATCCGCCTGTTCAAGGAGGAGAGCTACGAGACCGCGGCGCTGGCCTTCGCCGAGGTGCTGAAGGACCCGAAGATGGCGGGGCAGTACGACGAGGCCGAGTACATGCTGGCCAAGACGCTGTACCGGTTGAAGATGTACCACTCGTCGCTGATCCGCTTCAAAGCGCTGCTGGCCAAGGGGCCGCAGAACAAGTTCTTCAAGAGCGGCCTGGAGTGGCTGTTCTTCATCGCCCACAAGACCGTGAACGAGCAGATCGTGCTCGACGAGGTCGCCAAGTGGTCGAACCAGGAGTTCCCGGAGCGGTTCCGCAGCGAGTTCAAGTACCTGCTCGCGCGCTACCACTTCAGCCGCGCCAAGGCGCTGGACGAGGCGGAGCAGGCCGAGGAGGCGAAGAAGAGCTACGACGAGGCGAAGAAGCTCTTGGTGAGCATGCCCCGCGGCGACGCCTTCTTCGCCAAGTCGAAGTACCTGGAGGGCACCGTCTACTTCCGCGAGGGCAACTTCTCCGCGAGCCTCGAGGCCTTCAAGGAGGTGGTCCGCGCGAACAACCCCCGCGTGAACCCCAACGCCGACGTGCGGCTGCGCGAGCTGGCGTTCATGCAGCTGGCGCGTACCCACTACGGCCACCGGCAGAACAACAACGCCATCTTCTACTACGACAAGGTGCAGGCCGGCTCCGACCAGTGGCTGGAGGCGCTCTTCGAGTCGAGCTGGGCGCACTTCCGCAACGGCAAGTACGAGCGCGCGCTGGGCAACCTCATCACCCTCTCCTCGCCCTTCTTCCGCGACGAGTACTTCCCCGAGGCGCTCATCCTCAAGGCGGTCATCTACTTCGAGAACTGCCGCTACCGCGAGGCGCGGGCCATCCTCGACGAGTTCGAGGCGACGTACATGCCGGTGCACAACGAGATCGAGCGGCTGGCGAGCAAGAAGACCGACGCGCAGCACTACTTCGACGTGCTCGCCGAGATCCAGCGGCGCAACCAGGAGGGCACGGGCAAGGGCTCGAACCTGCTCCTGGAGCGCATCCTCAAGCTGGCGCTGACCGACAAGGACCTGAAGCTGGTGAACGACTCCGTCCTCGAGGTGGAGAAGGAGATGGACGGCATCGTCGAGCAGAAGGACCTCTTCCGCTACTCCGAGCTGGCCAAGTCGCTCAACGAGGAGCTCAAGACCGAGCGCGCCCAGCTGATGACCAAGGCCGGCATCCTGGCCAAGACCAAGCTCGACTTCGAGCTCGGCCAGCTCAAGGAGATGCTGGGCAACGCCCTGCGCATCAAGTTCGAGACCTCGACCAAGGAGAAGGAGTTCCTGGAGAAGTCGCTGCGCTCGGACAGCACCTCGGTCGACCCCATCAACCGCTACAAGTTCAGCTCCGCGGTGAACGACGAGCGCGTCTACTGGCCGTACGAGGGCGAGTACTGGCGCGACGAGCTGGGCACCTACGAGTACACCCTGACCAAGGGCTGCAAGCAGTAGCCCCCCCGGTCCAGCGAGCCGAGAGCTGCACGCCGGCCCCCTCGCCCGAGGGGGCCGCGGCGTTTGGTGTGCCCAGCATGGGCGTGACTTGGAGGTGAAAGTCCTCTGGGGAACC
>CAZAIE010001578.1:0-1665 GCA_964485035.1 uncultured Myxococcaceae bacterium
GTCCAGCGAGAGCTGCCTCACCTCCGGCCAGGCCGCCACCGGGACCGGGCCGCGGGCCTCGAGCGGGTCGCGGTAGTCGTCCACGCCCTCGCCCGGCGGGGCCCCGGGGTCCGGCTCCAGCACCGCCTCCAGCAGGTAGCGCTTGCCCTTCTGCGGCGGGAGCGTCCGGCGCAGGTCGCGGTGGCCGAGCATCGTCAACAGCACCTCGTGCGCCCGCTCCGCGGCCACGTCGATGCGCGCCGGGGTCGCCAGGCGCATCTGCCGTCCGTCCAGCGTCACCGCCGCGCCCGGCGGCGCGCTGACGATCTCCAGGGTGTAGACCTTGCGCAGCAGGCCGAAGGAGACCGCGAGCCCCGCAATCAGCCCCAGCACCAGCACCCCCGCCGCGGCGAGCAGCCGGTTCGGGCGCCGCACCGAGTCGGTGCGCTCCTCGGGCTCGGCCTCGGTGACCACCCGGTCGTCCGGGTGGGCTGGCGCCGGGACCTGGGCGGAGCTGCTCGAGGAGCGCGCGACGAGCTCCCCGGTGGACCGGGGAGGGGCCCGCCAGCGTTCCATCTGCTTCACGAACTCGGGGGGCACGTCGATGCGCACCCCCTCGCGCTCCAGGTCCTCGCGGCCCACGAAGCGGGCGAGGTGCGAGACCGAGGCCGCGGAGAAGACCGGGTCCGCCTCGTGGAGGTAGCGGCGCAGCGCGTCCTGCATCTCCACCGCGCTCGGGTAGCGGTCCTCCACGCGCGGGGCCATGGCCTTGAGGATGATCTCCTCGAGCTCGCGGGGCACGTCGGGGTTGAGCTGCGAGGGCGGGAGGAACTCGCCCCGGGTGATCTTCGAGAGGACGTCCATCATCTTCCCCTCGAAGGGGCGCCGGCCGACCACCAGCTCGTAGAGCACGATGCCCGCGGCGTAGATGTCGGAGCGGCCGTCCAGCGGCTTGCCTCGGGCCTGCTCGGGCGAGAAGTAGACGTACTTGCCCTTCATCGCCCCGTGCTCGGTCTCCTTGTCGCCCGCCGAGCGGATCTTGGCGATGCCGAAGTCCACCAGCTTGACCTGGCCCTCGTAGCTGACGATGACGTTCTGCGGCGAGACGTCGCGGTGCACGATGCCCAGCGGCCGGCCCTTGTCGTCGCGCAGCGAGTGGGCGTAGTGCAGCCCCGAGCAGACCTCGGCGACGATGTGCGCGGCGATGGGCTGGGGCACCCAGAAGCCCAGGTCGCGGGCGCCGCGCGCGAGGCGCGAGAGCGACTGGCCGTTCACGTGCTCCATGGCCAGGAAGTACTCGCCGTCGATCTCCCCGAAGTCGAAGACCTGCGCGATGTTGCCGTGCGCCAGGCTCATCGCGATCTTCGCCTCGTTGGTGAACATCGAGACGAAGGCGGGGTTGCCGGCGTAGTGCGGCAGGATGCGCTTGATCACCACCGACTTGGTGACCCCCGCGGCGGCGACGTACTTGGCGCGGAAGATCTCCGCCATGCCGCCCGCGGCGATGCGGTCGAGCAACAGGTACTTGCCGAACGGATGGCCCGAATTGCCGGGCATCGACTCCCCTGGGACGGAGGCTGAAGAGGCGGCGAGGTTACCACAGCGCTCGTGGCCGGCTGCGGATAGAATCCCCGCTTCTGGGCGCGGCAGCCCGGCTCGCGCCTGCGCCCGCTACTGTTGGAGCGG
>CAZAIE010001579.1:0-1665 GCA_964485035.1 uncultured Myxococcaceae bacterium
GGGGCGCCTGGGCTGCCTCCAGGGCGGCGAGCGCCTCCTTCAACTTCGAGGCGAACTCCTCCAGCCCGACGAGCTTCTTGAGCCGGTGCTGGTCGGCGACCAGGTCGTGCGCGGCCAACCGCCGGGCGTCCTTGATCTCGAGCGCCTCGAGGTGGATGGCGACCGACCGGCCCACCGCGCCGATCTCCACGGCCACCACCACCCCGACCTCCAGCTTGGTGGCGAGCAGGGTCAGGCACTCGGCCCGTCCCTCGCAGGTCTCGGGGTCGGTCACTCCCTTGAGCCGCTGCGAGACCTCGGGCGGGGAGAGCGCCACCTGGACCCCGCCGGACCGCAGCGCGGCGGCGACCTGGTTGGCGACGTCCAGCGCCGCTGGCCTGGAAAGCCCCGCGCGCCGGGACACCGTCACCGCGACCGGCGGTGGCGAGGCGCTCAGCGCCGCGAGCAGGACCAGGAGGGAGCCGCACATGCCGCGAGGATAGCGCGGGAGGGTCTACTCCACGACCCTGAAGACCCGCACCGGCCCGGCGCCGTCACCCGCCACCAGGTAGAGGTACGAGCGGCCGTCCTCGGTGAGCACGATCGAGTCGAAGACCCGCTTGGCCACCGGCGAGCCCAGTCCGTTGCCGCCGAAGCCCGGACAGGTCGCGGGGTGTCCGGTCGCCGCGCAGCCCCCTGCCCCCTCGAAGTCGTCCCGGGTGGCAGGCGCGTCGGCGCGCGTGCGGAAGAGCACCAGGCCGCTGGTCGCGTTGTTGAAGCCCACGTAGAGGCTCGAGGGCGTGGCCAGGAGCAGCGCCCCGGCGGCGTTGGCGGTCGAGTTGAACTGGGTCAGCCGGGTGTCCCCCACGGTGTTCGGCGCCACCAGGAACCAGTCGTCGCCGTCGCAGTGCGTCGCCGCGCCGCTGGTCGAAGGGTCGCACGCCCAGAGCTGGGGACCGGCGGTGGTGTTGCGCAGGCCGTAGAGGCGGCCCTTCCACGTCGCGATCTGCGGGAAGGTGCGGTGCGCCGGCTCCAGGTCCCGCACTCGGGTCGTGGTCAGCGAGTTGCGCGAGTTCCAGATCGGGCTCTTGGGGGTGCACGAGGTCCAGTCCGACGCGGAGGCGCCGGCGGGGCCGGGGTCGGCCACGGTGCTGCGCGCGCACCCGCCGTTGTTGAAGACGTAGAGCCGGTCCGCGAAGTCCGCGAAGCGGTCCACCATCACCGTCGAAGCGCCGTTGCCTGCGCCCGCGCCGACGTCGGGCAGCCGCTCGCCGTCGAGCTGCTGCGCCCCGGAGCCGTTCGAGTACGCCGTCCCCGGCGCGACCGGCGGGGTCTGGATCGAGAACACGAAGGGGCGCTTGGGGCTGTCGTCCAGAAGGCCCAGGTACAGCCGGCCCCGGTACACGTGCGCCGCCGAGAACGCGTGGGTCTGGTTCGCGAGCAGTGGGGCCAGGTCCAGGAACGAGAACCCGAGCGCCGTCCCGGGGTCCGCCGTCAGGTAGGCGTAGTGGAGCGTGCCGGGGCTGCGGGCGCCCCCTGCGAACAGCCACTCCTGGCCCGCCAGCACTCCGGCGGTGAACAGTCCCCGCCCGTTCTCGTTGTCCGGGCCGCAGGCCGCGGTGTTCGCCGTGCACCCGCGCGCGCCCACGCTGGGGTACGGCGGCGGGGTGGGGTTCGAGCTGGTGG
>CAZAIE010001580.1:0-1664 GCA_964485035.1 uncultured Myxococcaceae bacterium
AGTCCGCCTGCACGCGCGCGAGGGCGTCGTCCGGCTCGTCCTCCAGCAGTCCCCGGCGCCTTGGTCAGCTCGAAGGCGATCAGGTTGCCGGTCTGGTGGGGGGACGAAGAGGTTGACATCGCCTGGCTCCAGCCCCGCCGCCGCCAGTTCGTTGTTCTTGCGAAGACCAACATGGACCACCACGCCCTGGGCCCGTCCAAGGAGTGCCTCCGCCTCCTCGAGAACCTGCCCTGCCTAATTAGGTCTTGCGGCGCGGACGAGCGCGAGCTCTTCCAGAGCTCGCGCTGGTGCGCCAACCTGGGCAGTGGGGGCGCGGGGGAGCACTGACTACGGGCGGTCCACCTCAGCGACCAGGAGCGGACCTCGGCACCGTGGAAGACGAGCCTGCGCCGAGGTGCCTCCTTCGGGTCCGAGCTGCGGCTGCACCGCCATGGCGGCCGCTTCCAATGCGCTTATCCACGAACTGCGCGAGGGCGGCTCGCAGCACCGCGCCCGGTCCCCGAGCGGAGCTTCAGATCAGAGGCGCACGACCCCCAAGATCTTGACGTTGTTGTTCTCGCGGCTCTCGGGGAGCGCGTTCTCCACGTCCAGCACGAAGCCCACCTCGTAGTCGCCAAGCGGGACCGGCTGCGGCAGATCCTTCAGGTGGGTGGTGGCGGTGCCGCTGTGGAAATACGAGGGCTCCAGCCCGCCCTTGCTGAACTTGCTCAGGTAGTAGGCCTCACAGCGGTCGCTCACGTCGGGATAGAGGAAGATGCCGACCTCGTAGGGGCCGGCGGCAACCCGGCCGGCGTTCATGTAGGAGAAGTCGACCTTGATGTCGCCGGTGGTCGAGTCGTAGGACGAGCCGCCGTTGATGAGGTCGACTGCGAGGTCCGGGGCTTCGGTGGCGCTCGGCTGGGCGCCGCCGTTGCAGGAGATCCCGGTCCGGTCCGCCCAGTCGGTGGCCTGGCTGCCGCCGTCGCCGGCCGGCGGGCTCCCGCCGTCGGGATTGCCGCCCACCCGGGCAGCATCGGCGGCGCTACCGTCGACGGGCTGGTCGGCCCCTCCACCACACGCAAGCAATGAGAGCAGCGCGCCGAGCGCCAAGAAACGCCAGATCATCGGTTCCTCCTGAGGGCAGGGTTGGACATCGGTGCCGCGATTGGATGCCAGAGACCGACGAGACGATCAAACGCTTTTCGCGCTCGCGCTGGCGGCTGGGCCGGGCCCGGGCGCGAAGCCGAGGCCCTCGCTCCCAATCCAAGAGCTCGCGCTGCGCCTGGTAGAGTCGGCGGGAGGCGCGGTACCGGGACGATAGGTCGGAGCCAACTGCGCAGGTCCGCTTTCGCTCGCCTGCTCACCGAGGTCCATCGCCAGCCCGTTTCCTCCACGCCGCTCATCGAACCGGACGTGCGGATTTCCCGCATCCGGCTCTCGGACAGGTTTCACACGACAGCATGCAGCCGGAGGTACGACTGTAGATCCAAGATGCCATAGGCGCGATGCAGCTCGGCGTAACCGAACCGACTCGTTCCCGCTGGCGCCAAGGACAAACAAGCCGCCTTTCCCATGTCAGCTCGAAGTATCCGCCGATCCCCACGGTGCCCGGCGACGGATTCGCCGCTGCGGATGACGAGCCAGCCGAGGTGCGAACCGGCCCACAAGGTACACCTCCGGCGGGG
>CAZAIE010001581.1:0-1663 GCA_964485035.1 uncultured Myxococcaceae bacterium
AGCACCCGGAGGTACTGCCTGGTCGTCGTGGGCAGCGGCGCGAAGCCGGCGGCCGCCCGGGCCAACTCGGCGATCTTCGGGTTCTCGGCGGGTAGGCCGCCGGCGACCGCGGCGAGGACAACGGCCTTGGCCCAGAGCGTGCCGGGAACCAGCTCGGCGGCCTCGCGCAAGAGCGCGTTGCGCGCCTCGAGGGCCTCCGCCGCGGCGCCCAGACCGGCGGCCAACGTGGCGAGCCAGGCCAGATCTGCAGCCGGAATCTCGACGGTCCCGCCTTCTGCTTCGACCGAGGCGCGGAGAAGCCCGGCGAGTCGGTGCGCGTAGGGCATCAGTGCCGCTCCTCGGCCGGCAGCGGCCCCAGCACGCGGATGACCGCCGCCTGTCCGGTTGCGCGGGCGGCCAAGACCAGGTCGCGGTCGGAGACGAGGGGCTCCCGCGCGAGCAACGCGGTGGAGCTGTGCACCTCGCGCGTGAACTCGGCGGCGATGCGCTGCAGCTGCGCCGGCGTCGCCCGCCGCCCGGCCAGGGCCTCGAAGGCGCCCTGCTTCGCGGCGACGCAGAGCGCGAGCTCCAGCACCTCGAGCGGGCCGGCGGGGACGGCCTGTAGCTTCTCAGCCACGGGACACCTCCCGGCGGCCTGCAGCGCGCGCGGCCTCGAGCTGCTCGGCGCGGGTCGTGAGGTCCAGGTCCCCGGCCACCGCTTGGAGGGCGCACGCGAGCCCCATCCCCGCGTCTTCGTCCTCACCGAAGCGGAACAGCTCGAGCAGGGCCGCCTCGGTGACGGCGCGGCCTGCCGCGACCAGCCCTTGCGCGAGGCCCTCGACGGCGGCGGGCAAGAGGCCTTCGACGACCTGGCGGTCCTGCTCGTAGACCGCCCGGACGACCGCGGCCAGGCGCTCGACCACCACGGGCGCGTCAACCTCGACGGGCGGGGGCGGCGGCTCCCGCCGCTGCTCGTGGGACCGCGGGGCGGTTCGGAACTGGACCTGGGTCGTGTGCTCTTCGAACTCCGCAACCGTGGTCTTCGGGTCGTAGCGGAACCGGCCGCGCTCGTCCTCGACCACCGACCGAGCCATCAAACCGAGCTGCCGGCGACGCTGCAGCGTGCTCGCCGCGCACCCGATCTCCCGTGCTGCCCGCCCCTCGGACCACCTGCCGTCGTTGCCCATCACCACCTCCGACCGACCGACCGACCTTTTTGGGGCCTGTCGCTAGTTTTTTTCCGCGCTGTCCGCGACTCGCGGCCTGGACACCCCGCACAGGACCCTTGCCACCCGGGGGGCCCCTCCCTCCCCGTTGCCCGCCACGTCGCCCAGGCGGCCCGCTGGCGTGTTCTGCGAGCGCGGCCGGGGTCACGGCTTGACCTCGCAGCCCAGCGCCTCAAGGGCCTCGTCGTCCCCGCGGGCAACGGCGTCGCGCACCTGGTGGCCGTGAAGCGACTCGCCGGGGCCAAGCCGGTGTCCACACGGGAGCAGTCCGCCCAACTCGGCGACGATCTCGCCCTTGCGTGCGGCCAGCGCGGCCAGGTCGGTTGGGGTGGCCGGGCCGACCACGCGGAGGGTGCTGCGCAAGTCGAGGTGCACGCGCACGCCGCGGCGCCGGAGGTCGGCGAGCAGCTGGAAGGCGGCGGTCATGGCACCTCCGGGGGTGTGTTGGTGTCGTACCC
>CAZAIE010001582.1:0-1657 GCA_964485035.1 uncultured Myxococcaceae bacterium
GGACCGGCGGTGCGAGCACCCCGCCTGCACAGAGAGGGCGCCATGCCGATCGATCTCGCCGTGTTCGTTTCCCTGGCCATCGTGTTCACCCTCGGGGGCGCGGCCCTGCTCCGGGCCACGTTCTTCACCGTGGACCAGCGGACGGTGGCCCTGGTCCAGCGGCTGGGCCGGTTCCTCCGCGAGGCGGGACCCGGGTTCCACGTCCGCATTCCCTTCGTCGACCGGGTCGCGGGGCGCATCAACCTGCGCGTGCAGCAACTCGACGTCCGCATCGAGACCAAAACCGAGGACAACGTCTTCGTGCAGATGGTGGTCGCGGTGCAGTACTTCGTGCTGCCCGACAAGGTCTACGACGCCTTCTACAAGCTCGACGACGCCACCCGGCAGATCACCTCCTTTGTCTTCGACGTGGTCCGCGCCCGGGTCCCCCGGAGCAAGCTCGACGACGTCTTCGAGAAGAAGGACGAGATCGCGGACATCGTCCGCATCGAGCTGGGCCAGGTCATGGCCGGGTTCGGCTACGGCATCCTCAAGGCCCTGGTCACCGACATCGAGCCCGACCCGCGGGTGAAGGAGTCAATGAACGAGATCAACGCGGCGCTGCGGATGCGCGTGGCGGCCACGGAGCGCGGCGAGGCCGACCGTATCCTCAAGGTGAAGGCCGCCGAAGGCGACGCCCAGAGCAAGGCACTGCAGGGGCGCGGCATCGCAGACCAGCGCCAAGCCATCGTCGCCGGCCTGCGGGACTCGGTGGACGAGTTCCGCAAGTCCGTGCCGGGGACCACCGCCCGCGACGTGATGAACCTGGTGCTCATGACCCAGTACTTCGACATGCTCAAGGAGATCGGCGCGTCGTCGCGCAGCAACGCCATCCTCATCCCCCACTCGCCCGGCAACCTCACCTCCCTCACCGAACAGATGCGCACCGCGATGATCGAGTCCGCGCTGACGGTGCCCGAGGCCGAACCCCAGGGGCGCGCCACACCGCCCCCACCGGAGGCGAGGGGCGGCAACGGCAGCTCCCCGCAGGACCCGCAGGTGAGAGGAGCGAGATGAGGAACCACCAGGAGACCGCGCCGCTCGGAGAGGTGGTCGCAGCCGTGTTCGACGCCGCCGCGCAGTACTGCCTGGCCCCGGAGGAGGTCGCCTGGCTGAGCACCCGGGTGGTCGCCCACCTGCTGCGCCGCCCCCTGAAACCCCTGGCGCGGAGCCCGCGCCGGGAGTGAAACCCTGGAACGAGTCGGCAGGCGCGCTGGGCGCCCCGCGGCCCCAGGAACCCGCAGTCCCGAAGAGAGGTCGCCCATGCTCTCCATCGCCACCATCGTCATCTCGCTGTTGTGGGTGCTTGGACTGGCCACGTCCGTCACTTTCGGCGGCCTCATCCACCTGCTGCTCCCGATCGCCTTCGTGCTCCTGTGCGTGCGGCTCATCCGCGGCCCGGGACACCCGCCGCGACGCCGCACCGACCCCTGAGGGCGCCATGAAGATCCATCCGTTGCTGGACCGCCTCCTGGCCAAGCGCGTCCTCGCCTCCCCCGCCGCGAGTGCAGGGGTCTTCCTCCCCTCGGCGGTGAGAGAGTCCCCGGTGGAGGCGGTGGTGGTCTCGGTCGGAAACGGCAGGCGACTGCAAGGTGGGGGGCTGGAGGAACTCACGGTG
>CAZAIE010001583.1:0-1656 GCA_964485035.1 uncultured Myxococcaceae bacterium
TTGGTGAGCAGCATGGTCAGGCGGTCGATGCCGATGCCCTGGCCCGCCGTGGGGGGCATGCCGTGCTCCAGCGCCCGGACGAAGTCCTCGTCGTAGGGCATCGCCTCCTGGTCGCCCTTGCGGGCCAGCTCCACCTGCCGCTCGAAGCGCTGGCGCTGGTCCACCGGGTCGTTCAGCTCGGAGAACGCGTTGGCTATCTCCATGCCCGCGGCGAAGAGCTCGAAGCGGTCGGTGACGCGCGGATCGCCGTCGCGGCGGCGCGCGAGCGGCGAGACCTCGATGGGGAAGTCGGTGACGAAGGCCGGGCGGTCCTTGGGCAGCTTGGGCTCGCCCACCGCCTCGAAGGCCCGGGCGATCATCTCGCCGGGGGTGGCCAGCGTCGCCGCGTGCTCGAGGATGGCGACGTACTCCTTCTCGGTCTGGGCCTTGGCCGCCTTCTCGCAGGCCTCCTTCAGCCCCTTGCCCGAGAGCGCGTCCTCCACCGAGAGCCCCAGCTCCTTCGCGGTGTGCTCCACCATCGAGACCCGCGGGTACGGCGCGGTGAAGTCGATGATCTGGCCCTGGTACTCGACCTTCGACGAGCCGGTCACGGACACCGCCAGCGAGGAGAGCATCTCCTCGGTGAGCTTCATCAGCTCCTGGTAGGTCGCGTACGCGAGGTAGAACTCGACGGTGGTGAACTCGGGGTTGTGGCGCCGGTCGATGCCCTCGTTGCGCCAGATGCGGCCGATCTCGTAGACCCGCTCGATGCCGCCCACCACCAGCCGCTTCAGGTGCAGCTCGGTGGCGATGCGCAGCTTGAGGTCCAAGTCGAGCGCATTATGGTGCGTGTTGAACGGCTTCGCGGTGGCCCCGCCCGCCTCCTCCGGCTTGTGCAGGGTCGGCGTCTCCACCTCGATGAAGCCGCGGTCGTCGAGGAAGCGCTGGATGCCCCGGACGATCTTGTGGCGGCGGACGAAGATCTCCTTCACGCCCTCGGTGACGATGAGGTCGAGGTAGCGCTGGCGGCACCGGGTCTCGATGTCGGAGAGGCCGTGCCACTTCTCGGGCAGCGGGCGCAGCGACTTGGTGAGGATGTGGAACTCGGTGGCGATGAGCGTCAGCTCCCCGGTCTTGGTACGGGTGCAGGTGCCCTTCGCCGCGACGATGTCGCCCAGGTCCGCGAGCTTGTAGGTCTCGAAGGCCTTCTCGCCCAGCACGTCCTTCTTGATCCACACCTGCAGGTCGCCGGCGCGGTCGCGCAGCTTGAGGAACGCGGCCTTCCCGAAGGTGCGGTTGGCGAGGATGCGCCCGCCCACCGTGTAGGTCCCGGACGCCTTCTCCACCTCCTCGGGGGTCTTCAGCTCGCCCAGCGCCGCGGCGATCTGCGCGGTGGTGTGGGAGGGCTCCCAGCCGTTGCGGTACGGGTTCAGCCCCTGCTGGCGCAGCTCGTCGGCCTTCTTCAGGCGGGCGTTGAAGATCTCCTGCTCCTTGGAGACATCGTCGGCAGCGGCGGGCACGGGGGCGTTCGGGTCGTTGGCGGTCATGCGTTCTTCCTGGGTGGCGAAAAGACGGCGGGGCAAGCTACCGGCCGACCCGCCACACGTCAACGAATCCCTCGGAAATCCGGGGGCTCCGCGGACCCTGCCCGATGCTGGACGGTCCTCAACCGCGGAC
>CAZAIE010001584.1:0-1655 GCA_964485035.1 uncultured Myxococcaceae bacterium
GGCCCGCGCTTCGAGGCGGCGCTGAAGGAGTTGGACGCCATCCAGCAGGTGACCGCGAACCCCACCGACGTCCGCGCCTTCGCGCAGGAGGTGAAGCCGTGAAGCGCGCGATCCTCTTCGGGCTGGCGGTGACGTCGCTCTCGTCCTGCGTCGCGCTCGAGCGCCTGGCGCGCCGGGACTTCGCGGGTGCGGCCCAGGCCACGGTGCAGGCGGCCAAGGACGTGGACTGGGAGAAGGTGGGCTCGAGCTTCAAGGAGGCCACCAAGAACCTCACTCCGGAGAACGAGCTGTACCTGGGTCGATCGGTCGCGGCGAGCCTGCTCGCCCAGAACGACAACCGCTACCTGGACCGCGACGCCTGGCGACGCGGGGAGCTCGCTGGCGTCACCCGCTACGTGAACCTCTTGGGGAACCGGCTGGTTGCGGCGGCGATGAAGCGCGGTGCAGAGGACGCGCACTCGCCGCTTGCGGGGTGGCACTTCCTGGTGCTCCCCAACCCGCGGCCGAGCGCCTACGCCACTCCCGGCGGCTTCGTGCTGGTGACCACCGGGCTGCTCTCGCTGGCGGACAGCGAGGACGAGTTGGCGGCGGTGCTCTCCCACGAGATCTCCCACGTGCTCGCAGGGCACGGCCTCAAGAGCATCAGCCAGTCGCGGTGGATGGACTTCATCGAGGTGTTCGGCCAGGAGACCTCGAAGGCGCTGGGCGGCCCCAAGGCGGTCTCGCTGTTCCAGGGCGTGGTGGACGACGTGAACAAGACCGCGACCGAGGGCTACTCGCAGGACCTGGAGTTCGAGGCGGACGAGGAGGGCTCGCGCATCGCGGAGGCCGCGGGGTACGCACCCGGGGCCATGGTGTCGTTCCTGCGCCGGCTGGAGACCCTTCAGAGGTCCGACCCGGCGGCCTACAAGTCGACGCACGCCGCACCGGACGAGCGCGTCGCGCACGTGCAGAAGAAGAACCCGGCGACGCGGGCTCCGGTCCCCAGCGGCCGGCCCACGGCGAAGCGGTTCTCGGAGGCGAAGGCGAGCGCGTCGCGTGGGTGAGGCGGCCGGGCAGTACAGCGTGAGGGTGAAGTCCCCCGCTTCCCGGCCGTCGTTGGCGAGCCGCCGGTGGGCGTGTGCGCGAAGACCCCTCGGTTGCTCGCTCCCGACCAGTAGCCGCTACGAGGGGACCGGCCCCAAGAGGTCCCACTTGTTCCCAGCGAGATCGCGGAAGACGCACACGCGGCCGTAGGGCTCGTCGCGCGGCGGCGAGGTGATCTCCACGCCAGCAGCCTTCAGCCGCGCGAAGGTCGCCTCGAAGTCGGAGACGCGCAGGAAGAACCCGACGCGACCAGCGACCTGGTTGCCGACGACCGCGGATTGCGTCGGGCCATCGGCGCGGGCGAGCAGGATGCCAGTGACGCCGCCGGGAGGACGCACCACCACCCAGCGCTTCACGCGGCCGTCGTTGGTCAAGGACGGCGAGTCCTCGGCGAGGTCGAAGCCGAGCACGTCGACGAAGAAGCGGATGGCGGGGTCGTACTCGTCCACCACCAGGGTGACGAGGTGCAGGGCGGCTGAGGACTTGTCGGACATGGCGACCTCGAGAGGAGGCGCGACTGTCCCAGCCCGGGACGACCCGGTCAACGAGAGAGAGGCCTTCGCCGGGCG
>CAZAIE010001585.1:0-1652 GCA_964485035.1 uncultured Myxococcaceae bacterium
GGCGTGTCCTCGACCACGAGGTAGCTGGTGTACGGGGTCACGATGCCGAACTTCTTGCCCAGGGCGACGACCTCGTCGCGCAGCTCCGGCTTCTCCCCGCGGAGGCGAATCTCCTCCATCAGGTAGCCCACCTTGCGCACCGCCCAGAGCCTGGGGATGAAGCCCTCGGTCTTGTGCTCCTTGGCGAAGGTGGTGGTCCCGTACTCGTACTTCTTCGGCGCACCGTTCACGTTGCCTGCGAGCGTCACCTTCACGTCGCCCGACGACCGGTAGCGGCCCATCACCACCAGCTGCGTGCCCTTGAACAGATCCGGCAGCCGCTTCGGGTACACGTCGTAGGCGCCCATGCCCGCGAGGTCCAGGCTCACGTCCGCGAGCACCGGGTGGCTCACCTTGTCGTAGAAGCTCGAGATCTTCTGCTCGAAGTCCTTTCCGCCCTTCACGTAGTCGCTGGTGCCCTGGCCGTCCGCGGCGATGCGGTCCAGCAGGCGGACGTTGAGGTCCTCGCCGACGCCGAAGGTGAAGACCCGGCTCTTGGCCTTGTTCGAAGCGAGCGCGTGCTTGGAGATCGCCTCCTCGCTGGTCTCGCCGATGGTCGGGTGCCCGTCGGTGATGAACAGGACGAGGTGCGGGCCGTTGAAGCCGCGCGCGTCCTCGCCGTCCTTGAGCGCCCGCTGCATCGCGTCGTCGATGGCCGTGCCGCCGAGGGCCTCCATCGATTCCACGAAGGCCACGGCCTTCTTCACCGCGTCCTCCTTGGCGTCGGTGGGGTGCGGGAACAGCGCCTCGACGTCGGTCGCGAAGCGGACGACGTTGAAGCGGTCCTGGGGATTGAGGCGGGTGACGCAGTACTTGAGCGCGTCCTTGGCCACCTTCATTCGCTCGCCGGCCATGGACCCGGAGTTGTCGAGCACGAAGGTGATGCGCTTCCCGAGGATCTCGTTCTTGTCGAACTCCTGCTTCGGCGAGACCAGGGCCATGAAGTAGCCGGGCTCGGAGTCTTCCTTGTACGTGAGCAGGGAGAGCCCAATCGCCTTCTCGGAGACCGAGTAGTAGAGGTCCAGGTCCTTCGTGAGGTCGGCGCCGGGGCCCTGCTCGAGTCCGACGATGGCCGCGTTCTCTCCCTTGTTCGCCACCTGCAGCGGGTGCGTGGGCGAGTAGATGGAGCGCAGCGGGACCTTGGAGCCGATGGTCGCCGAGAAGGTGAAGTCCTGCCGGACGTTCGCGGGCTGGGACATCATCCCCGGGCGCAGGCTCGCGCCCAGCGGGTAGCGGTAGTGGTACAGCCCGTTCTCGAAATCGAGGACCTGGCTGAAGACCAGCTCGAAGCGCTGCTCGCCGTTGGCGGGCACCGGGAAGACACGGGCTCGGAAGACCTCGCCGTCGATGTACTCGAGCAGGCCGGGGTCCTGCAGCCGCCGCACGATGCCCTCGTAGATCTCGGTGGCCTTCTGCTTCTCGAGCATCTCGGCCTTGGTCTTGGTCCCGTTGATCCAGAGATAGAACTCGCTGAGCGCGGCGCCCTTGGGGAGCGGGAAGACGTAGTGGGCCTCGAGCTGGCGCGGGCTCGAGTTCACGAACACCTGCTCGACCCGGGTGACCGCCGCGCCGTCTTTGATCTCCGCGGAGACGCGCTGGTACTTGATGCCCAG
>CAZAIE010001586.1:0-1644 GCA_964485035.1 uncultured Myxococcaceae bacterium
CCATAGAGCGCCGGATAGGTCGCCTTCTGGGCCGCCACGTCCTTGCCCGGAGTCTTGCCCAGCTGCTCCGCGGTGGAGGTGACGTCCAGGATGTCGTCGGCGATCTGGAAGGCGAGGCCGATCTTCTCGCCGTACGTCCCCAGCGCCGCGAGCTGCGCGGCGTCGGCCCCGGCGACGATGCCGCCCGCGACCACCGCCACCCGCAAGAGCGCCCCGGTCTTGGCCTGGTGGATGTACTCGAGCGTCGCGGCGTCGACCGGCTTGCCCTCGCTCTCGATGTCCACCACCTGCCCGCCGATCATCGCCTTGATCGTCCCCGCCGCCGCGGCGTACTCGCGCACCAGCCGCAGCCGCCGCTCGGCATCGGGCGCGGCCTCGTCGCTCGCGAGCACCTCGAACGCACGGGTGAGCAGCGCGTCGCCCGCAAGGATGGCGATGGCCTCGCCGAAGACCTTGTGGCAGGTCGGCCGCCCGCGGCGCAGGTCGTCGTCGTCCATGGCCGGCAGGTCGTCGTGGATGAGCGAGTAGGTGTGGATCATCTCCAGCGCGCAGCCCGCGGGCAGCAGCGCCTTCGCGCTCGCCCCGAGCGCCTCACCGGAGGCCAGCACCAGCGCCGGGCGCAGCCGCTTCCCGCCAGCGAGCAGGCTGTAGCGCATCGCCTTGTGGATCGAGACGGGCGGGACGTCCTCGCCCGGCACCCACCTTCCCAGCGCCTCGTTCACCTCCACCGCGCGGCGCGAAAGCCAGGACTCCACCGACTCGTCGTTCATCGAGAACCCCACGGACATCGCGTGCTCCTACGACCGGACCTTCTCGCCCTTCGCCTCGAGCTGGGCGATGAGCTCCTGCGCCACCTGGACCTTCACCTGGCCCAGCTCCACCAGCCTCGCGGCGACCTTCTCCACCCACTCGCCCCGCGCGCCGGCGGTGACCGCCACGTTGCGCGCGTGCAGCGCCATGTGCCCCTTCTGGATGCCCACCGAGCCCAGCGCGCGGATGGCCGCGAGGTTCTGGGCGAGGCCCACCGAGGCGACGACCTGCGCCAGCTCCTGGGCCCGGGTGACGCCCAGCAGCTTGAGCGCCAGCCGCGCGCCCGGGTGAGCGCGGGTGCCCCCGCCGACGATGCCCAGGGCCAGCGGCAGCTCGATGCGCCCGACCAGGAAGCCCTGCTCCACCCGCCACGTCGAGAGCGGCGCGTAGCGGCCGCTGCGGGCCGCGAAGGCGTGCGCCCCGGCCTCCACCGCGCGCCAGTCGTTGCCGGTGGCGACGACCACGGCGTCGATGCCGTTCATGATCCCCTTGTTGTGGGTCGCGGCGCGGTACGGGTCGGCCTCGGCGAAGCGGCTGGCCTGGAAGATGCCCTCGCAGACCTGCTCGCCAGTCAGCCCGAAGTCGGCCATCGCCGCCACCGGGATGCGGCAGCTCGCCCGCGCGAGCCGGCGGTCGCAGAGGTTGGAGAGGATGCGCAGGAACACCTTGCCGCCGGTGAGCTGCTCGACGCGCGAGGCCACTCCCTCGGCCATGGTGTTCACGATGTTCGCGCCCATGGCGTCACAGGTGTCCACCAGGAGCTGCAGCACCAGCACCGGCTCGGGCCCCGTTCCCTCGGGCGCGGGGAGCACGCGGACCTCGAGGTCGCGCGCG
>CAZAIE010001587.1:0-1644 GCA_964485035.1 uncultured Myxococcaceae bacterium
GGACCGGAGCACCTCGGCACCCCCGCCGCGAGCGCGAAGGCCGCGCCCCCGTGGTGGTACCGCGGCGGACGCCTCACGCTCCCTCACGAGACGGAGTACGCCCCCGAGGCCGCGGCGACGACGCTGTGGCGTGGCGCCTCGACGGCCCCCAGCGCCCCCGGGAAGCTGCGGGACGTGGCGCTCGCCTGTGACCTCGACTACGGCGACCGGCGCTTCGACGACGTGGCCCCGTTCGCCCGCGACACCATGGCCTATGGCGACATCGCGGCCATCGCGGGAGTCGAGGGGAAGCGGCGGCTGGTGACGGTCACCACCGGTCCGGACGACTCCAACTCGGTCACCTTCCTCGTCCCGCTGGTGAGCCTCGACCCGGGCCAGGCCCTGGTGATCCGCACGGTGGACGTGGACTTCCAGTTCGACGACGCGGTGGAGACCATCCGCGCGGTGTACCAGGGACGGCTGCCGCTGAAGCTCAAGAGCGCCCTGCGCCAGGCCAGCGGCGAGTGCCGGCTCGTCGAGCGCAGCGCGCTGGAGGCGGCGCTCGCTCCCGAGCTGAAGGCCGCGGACGAGCAGCTCGCCCAGGTGGCCAAGAGCTACAAGCCCGACGCGCTCTCCTCGAGTCCCCGCACCGTCACCAGCTGGCTGCGCGACCCGCGCCAGCGCGTGATCGCCGCGGCGAGCCTGGTGGGCTGGGACGACCCGCGGCTGGCCGCGCGCGTGGCCGCCATCGCCGAGCTGGAGAAGCGCCTGGAGCGGGAGTTCAGCGCCGCGTTCGACGAGCTCAAGGCGCAGGCGCTGGGCAGCGAGTGGACGCCCATCGCCGACGACCAGCTCGAGATTCGCGCGGCGGGCCTGCGCTGCGGCGCCGAGCTGCGACCGTACGTCTCGGCCTTCGGCTTTCCGATGCAATACCCGCGCGACGCCTGCGCGCTGCATCTGGGGCTGCGCAACCGGACCGACCGGACGCTGGACCTGGGCAGGAGCCTCCGCTCGGAGCCCGTGGAGGGCCTCCGCGCGCTGAACCGGCGCGGGGAGTCGCGCGCCCTGCACGTCGACGCGGTCCGCGTGAAGGGGCGCCTGTCCCACCAGTCCGAGCTGCGCCTCTCGCCCGGCCAGGAGGTGGAGCTGGTGGTCTTTCCCGGGTCGAGCGAGGAGGTGCTGCTCAAGGGCACCGACATCCTCGTCGGGCTGAACCACAACGCGACCTACTCGCCCAAGGGCGCCACGGCGATCCCTCTCGACGGCTCCGTGCGGCTCGAGGTCGTCGACTACCACTGCGCCGACCCGGCGTTCGACCCGCTCGCGAAGAAGGCGTGGGTGTTCGACTCGCGGCGCCCGCTCTGCGGCCTGCGCGCGAAGCTCGTCAACGAGGGGGAGGCGATGGTGGGCGTGCGCTCGCTGCCGAAGCCGCGCACGGTGGACGCGGCAGGGAAGGGGCGGGAGCCAGAGGGGGTGCTGGTGCTGGCGCAGGAGCCCACCACGCCCGACGGGTCGCACACGCTCGCGGCGGGAGCTTCGATGGAGCTGCTCTACCTCTTCCACGAGGGGCCCAAGACCGCCCAGGAGCTGCGCCTCGGGGTGCCGATGAAGCCCCGTCCCTACTTCGTCGAGTACCCGGCCAGGTGAGGTGCGCGATGGGACGCG
>CAZAIE010001588.1:0-1643 GCA_964485035.1 uncultured Myxococcaceae bacterium
GGTTCCCCAGAGGACTTTCACCTCCAAGTCACGCCCATGCTGGGCACACCAACGAGGCGCCGTTCCCTCGGGACGAGGGGACCCGACGCCTCAGGCCAGCGGCAGCCCCGAGCCCACCCGTGTCGCGCGATCGTGCAGTTCGACGAGCGGCGCGAAGTCAGGGTGGACGGGCCTCGGGGAGCCGACCTCCTCGACCAGCTCGCAGGTGGCGAAGCCGAGCGCCGTCTCCAGGTACCGCGCGCGCCACTCCTCGTAGCGCCTTCGCGCGGAGTCGTCCTGCCACGGCCAGCGGAAGTGGGGCCCGCCCAGGCCGATGCGCCAGGGCTTGGGCGTCAGCCGCGCCCGGAAGCAGCGCTGCGTCCGGCACAGCTGCGCATAGAGCGCGTCCGCCTGCAGCCCCGGGAAGAGGTCCTGCGCCACCACCGGGTCGTCCGAGCCGACGGGCGCGTGGGTCGCCATGAGCCGCAGCCCCGCCGCGGTGCGGTACACGCGGAAGGCCCAGCCGGCGTGGCGCTGCGCCCACTGCCTCGCCCTCGCGAGGTGCGGCGCGAGCTGCCCGGACGCGTCGTCCACGTCCACGAAGACCAGGCGCGCGGCGTTGAGCACCTCGCAGCCGTAGGCGTTGCGCGTCACCGCCCAGTCCACCTCGCCTCCGGGCCCGGCCGCCGACTGCAGCACCTCCTCGCGCACCTGCCGGTCCGGGTAGCCGTAGCGCCACCGCTCGCCGCCCTGGAGCCGCTCGCCCAGCGCCTTCGCCGCGGCGTCGGCCTTCGCCCGCGCGTCGGCCTGGCTCGTGTCCGACGAGCGCCAACAGCAGTACTTCCCGCTCCGCCCCAGGGCCCAGTGCTTTGGAAAGTGCATGGCGCGCAGCCTCTCCCAGCGTGGCCGCCAGCGTCAACGCCCGGGGCCCCTCCCTGGTGGCGCAGAGACGAGCGGTGCTAGCGTTTTTGGCCTCCCCTTCACCAGGAGGCGTTATGCCGGTCGATCTCGAAAAACTGCTGCGCCCGGTCGACAGTCCCATGCCGCCGTACCCACCCAAGATGGTCACCCTCGCCGGCGGAGAAAGGATGGTGATCCGCCAGGTCTCCCGCGACGAGATCCCCGACCTCTTGCCCCACGTCGAGCCGCTCATCCACCACGAGCGCGACTTCTACGACATCGTCGCGGTGCGGGTGTACGCGGAGCTGCTCGGCTTCTACCGCCACCGCGTGCAGGACGAGTACGTGCTCTGCGGGCAGATCGACGGGGAGCTCGCGGCCATCGTCAACGGCCGCATGGTCAACGCCGACCAGGGGATGAGCTACCACACCATCGCGCTCAAGCGCGGGCTGCGCGTCGGGGCCCACTGCTTCGCGGCGAAGATGGAGTACCACATCGACATCCTGAAGCAGAAAGAGGTGCTCATCGTCGCCGAGAGCCCCATCGGCTTCCGCCGCTGGATGATCGAATACAACCTGGAGAAGAAGTTTCACCTGCCCCACGAGCTGGGCGGGTGCCCCAGCTACGCGCTCACCCGCGAGCTGTTCGAGAAGGCCCGCGGCAGCCTCATCGTCGGCGAGCGGCCGGTGCCCGAGGCGCTGCTGAAGAAGGCGCACGAGAACATCACCCGGCCCCTGGACCCGCCCAAGCCGCCCGCGGACTTC
>CAZAIE010001589.1:0-1640 GCA_964485035.1 uncultured Myxococcaceae bacterium
GGCGGGGAGAGGCGCGGCTTGAGCAGCACCTGCACGTTCTCGCAGACCGCGTCGAAGAGGCCGGCGAGGATGCGCGCGCGGCTCTCGCCCTTGTTGGCGAGGTGGGTCATGTCGGTCTTGAGGATGACCGGGCAGCGGCCGGAGAGCGGGGCGGGGTCGCCCACGTCCGAAGCCATCTCGCTGGCCTGCTCGATGGAGAGGTCGAAGCGCTCGATGAGCTGGCGCAGGAAGTTGCCGGTGCCCTGGGAGCAGCGGCTGTTCTCGCGCAGCACCTCGAGACCGCCCGGGCGCACCTCGAGCACCGAGAAGCCGTGGCTGCCGATGGAGACGATGGAGGCGGGGGTGTCGCCGAAGAGGTGCTTGTAGCCGGCGGACTGCGCCTGCTTGGTGGGCACGTGCGCCACCGCCACCGTCCGCGAGAGCCGGCCGCTGGCCGCGGCGCCGGAGACGTAGTCCCAGCCCCAAGTCTCAAGCAGGCTGCGCAGCGCGGGGCCGGGGTCCTTGTGGTGCTCGACCAGCGCGCGGCGGGTCCAGACGAGGCGGTCGCCGTCCCGCTTGAGCTCCACCGCCTTGATGGTCTCAGCCCCGACGTCCAGCCCGATGAAGCGGTTCCCCATGGCCTGCCTCTCCTCGTGTTGTCGCGATGGTCCGCGGACAGGTTCCCCGGCGCCTCTCCCGGCGGGATTCCGATGGCGATGGCTCGCCCGGAACGCGACGGGTGGCTTCCGAAGGCGGCGCAGATTAGCGGCTTCGTGGGGTCAAAAAAAGAGCGTACGTACCTTCACAGCCCGCTGCGGGTGCGTCGCTTCCTTCGCACGTTCCAAGGCGGAACTGCGGCGTTCCGCGAGTGCACGCCGCGTGCGGAAACGCACGTCGCGGCGGGTCCAGGAAAGCGCAGGAATCGTCGCGGGTTGTCGGATTCGTCGCGGGTGGCACGAGTCGTGGTCGGTGCCCGTGTCTGCCAACCAACACAGGAGCCGACATGAACCGGGTCGATCAGAGCTGTTCGATGCCAGACGTTGCCAGCGAGTTCGAGGACCAGATGAGCGTGCCGGAGCCGCAGCCCCAGGCGCCCGCGGCCGCACCCGAGCCGGAGCATCCGTGCGCCCAGCAGTCCACCGACGTCTTCACGCCGTACGAGCCAGGGCAGTCGGTCGCGCCGGAGCCGGTGCGAATCGACAACCCGCGCAAGTTTGATTACCCGATCGCGCCAGAGCTGGAGCTCAAGCCCGATCCCTCGCTTTCCCGGGAGGAAGCAGCAGCGGGGGCGGTCAAGGAGTTCAACCGGTACGCGAAGGAGTACCGGGCCTACATCGCTGAGTTCAAGCAGGCGATGGAGCGGTGCACGAGCTGGGAGCAGCTGCGGGCGCTGGAGCCCGAGCGGCCGAGCGAGTGGCTGGTGAAGGGTGGCGGGGGAAGGCTCTGGGAGGACCTGAAGCAGCGCCACGCCGAGTTCGCGGAGCTGAAGACCCGCCTGGAGGCGAAGCTGCAGGGACGGGAGCTGCCGGGGACATTCTCTGCGGGAGTGGACGTCGAGGTCGGGCTCAAGGTCGCGACCGCCGAGGTCGGCGCCAAGGGCTCGGTCGAGCACGATTCGCGGGGCACCCGGACAGACGTGAAGGATACGGGGAAGGTAGGGG
>CAZAIE010001590.1:0-1639 GCA_964485035.1 uncultured Myxococcaceae bacterium
GGAGGGTTGCTCCCCAAGAGCCCCCGTCCTATGGTGCGCGGCCTGGCGGTCACGGGGCGAGAGGAACGAAGGGGACATCGCGGTGGTGGCTCTCAGGGGAAAAGGCGGCCGCGCACCATAGGACGGGGGCTCTTGGGGAGCAACCCTCCTGGGTGTGAGTGGACGCGCTCATCGCGCAACGATTCCAGTTCTCCCCGGACACGGAGGTAGCTATAGTCCGCGCCCTTCCGTGGGGGGAGGGAGCAGGAGCGCAGGGTCGTGAAGTCGATTCCGGGTTCTTCCATTACAGGGCGGGCGATGTGGGCTGCGGCACGGGCGCGCGTCGCGCAGTGGGAGTGGATCGCGAAGTCGCCGGAGCGCGTGCGCGACCGGCAGCTCTCGACCCTCCTCGGCCACCTGCGCCACTCCGCCGAGACCGAGTTCGGTCGCGCCCACCGCTTCGCCTCCGTCCGCAGCGACTGGGACTTCCGAAGGCAGGTGCCGCTGCGGGCCTACGCGGAGTTCGAGCCGTACCTCGAGCGGATGCGCAAGGGGGAGCGCGACGTGCTCTACCCCGGGCTCATCACCTACTACGGCTGCTCCTCGGGCACCTCGCACACCGCGGCCAAGAACAAGTACCTGCCCATCTCGCTCGCGCAGATCGGCTGGCAGCAGAAGGCGGGCTTCGACGTCGCCGCCCAGTACGTCGCGCTGACCGGCGACACCTCGCTGCCCGGCGGCTACAGCCTCGCGCTCCTGCCCCCGGCGGTGCTCAAGCAGGAGGGCCCCGTCGGCGTGGCCTCGAACCCGGGCATCATGCAGCTGCACATGCCCAAGGTCTCGCGGCACATGTGGCTGCCCAAGCCCGAGCTGCGGGACATGCAGATCTACGACGACAAGCTCAACGCCGTGGCCGGGGCCTACCTCGACTACGACGTGCGCTCGATGACCGGGACCACCTGCTGGTTCTCCATCTTCTTCGAGCGCGTCCTCGCGGCGGCCCGGGCCCAGGGCCGCAACGTGAGCACGGTCAACCAGATCTGGCCGAACCTGAAGGTGCTCTACGGCGGCGGCGTCGCGGCCGAGCCCTACCGGAAGATCATCGACGAGCGGCTGGGCCACCACGCGGTGGTGATGGACAACTACAACGCCACCGAGGGCGGCATCTTCGCCGCCACCTGCGACCTGAACGACGACGCGCTGCTGGTCATCCCCGACCGCGGCGTCTACTTCGAGTTCGTCCCCCGCGAGCGCGAGAACGAGCCCAACCCGCCGCGCCTGCCGCTGTGGGGGGTGGAGACGGGCGTGGACTACTCGGTGGTGCTCACCACCAGCTCCGGCCTGTACGGCTACGTCATCGGCGACTACGTGCGCTTCTCCTCGGTCTTCCCGCACAAGCTGCGGTTCGCCGGGCGCAAGAGCGGCGTGCTCTCGCTGACGCAGGAACTGATGACGCAGATCGAGATCGAGAATGCGGTGCGCGCGGCCACCCAGGCCACCGGGAGCGCGCTCGTGGAGTTCGCCGCCGGGCCGGATGTCGGCGTCGGCGGCACCGCGAAGGGGCGCTACACCCTCTTCGTGGAGTTCGAGAAGTCGGCCGAGGACCTTGCAGCCTTTGGGGCCGCATTGGACAAGAGCCTCTGCGAGCAGAACCGTGTGT
>CAZAIE010001591.1:0-1634 GCA_964485035.1 uncultured Myxococcaceae bacterium
CCCTCGAGGACCGCGCAGCTCGTGGGGAGGGACGCGTCTGGCAAGACCTCGGCCGCGTCGGGGGGCATCGCCGCGTCCCGGCGGGCGCTCGCGTCCCGGCCCGGGGCAGCGGCGTCCGGCGGCTCCTCCCCGGCGTCGGGCGGCATCTCCGCGTCGGGGAAGGACGCAGCGTCGGCCCCGGCGTCGCGGACCGTCGCGGCGTCCGGGAGGGTGCAGCTCCCGGCGGCGCAGACCTGGCCCTCCGGGCAGTCCGCGGTCTTTGCGCAGAGGTAGACGGCGTCCGGCGGCAGGGTCACGCACTCGCAGCCCCCGGCGATGGCGAGGAGCCCGGCGCAGGTGAGGAGCGGCCATCGGGTGGAGCGCATGGAGTTCCTTGGGACGACGAAGGAGGGATCCTCCGGTGCGCGGAGCGGGCGGTCAAGGACGCCTCGCCTATAATCCGCGCCCCCTGCTCCCGGAGACGCCGATGCGCCCAGCCCTGGTGTTCCTCCTCGCGCTCGCTGCCTGCCTCCCCGGCTCCGAGCGGATCGACGTGCGCCGGGACGACGCCGGGAGCCTCTCCGTGTCTGTCGCCGGTTGGGACGCGGACGCCGGGGTGCGCCCCGACGCCGCGGTCGAGAACCGGCTGGTGCGCTCTGCGCCTTCGCGGGTGCGCGACGTGGGGCTCTGCTCGGCGGACCACTGGTGCTGGGAGAACCCGCTGCCGCAGGGGAACGACCTGCGCGCGGTGTGGGCCATGCCCGGCGGCGCGGCGTTCGCGGTGGGGCCCGGTGGTCTCGCGCTGCGCTTCGACGGCACCACCTGGACGCGCGTCTCGACCGGCGGGACCGACGACCTCTCCACGGTCTGGGGCACGTCGGCGACGGAAGTCTTCGCCGCGGGTCCTGGCGCCTTCCTGCGCTGGGACGGCCAGGGCTTCCGCCGGGAGGAGCCGCCGCCCGGGCGCCCGGAGCAGCTCTTCGGAGTGGGGAGCGAGCTGTGGTCCGCCGGGGACGCCATCGCGCGGTGGGACGGCAAGGCGTGGACCGAGGTGCAGGCCGCGGGCGAGTGGCGGTTCGTGGACCTCGCGGGGACCGGCCCGGCCGACCTCTGGGCGCTGGCGCGCGACGAGAGCCCCAAGGGACGGGGAAAGGGGCTGCTCTTCCGCTTCGACGGCAAGGCGTGGACGCGCACCGCTCTGCCCATCGCGCTGGGGAGCGGCCGGGTGCTCCCGGTGAGCCCCCAGGCGGCGTGGCTCGCGACCGACCAGGGCGTCCTCGCGCGCTTCGACGGCAAGGCGTGGAAGCAGGAGCAGACGCTGGGCGGAGCAGGCTCCGTCCCGGTGCTCGTCGCGCTCCCGGGCGGCGGGCTGGTCGCGGGCGGGCCGGGCCGGCCGCAGGTGCGCTACGACGGGAAGGCCTGGTCGCGCGAGCCCCAGGGCCTGCCGCTGCGCCACGCGGCGACGACCGGCCCGGGCGTGGCGTGGGGCGTGGGCGATCGCGGACTCATCGCCCGCTTCTCCTCGGGCGCCTGGCTGCGCGTGGCGGGCGCGGGCGACCCGGACCTGCTCGCGGTCCACGGGACCGGCTTCGACGACCTCTGGGCGGTCGGTGCGTCGGGCACGGTGCTGCGCCGCGGCCGCGAGGACGTCTGGC
>CAZAIE010001592.1:0-1633 GCA_964485035.1 uncultured Myxococcaceae bacterium
CTCCTCGGCGATGGCCTTGGCGACGTCGCGAATGGCTTGCTGCGTGTTCATGGCGGACCTCCCGGAAGCAGGCGGCCCATGGTAGCGCGGCCGCGACGCAACGCGGCGGATGCGCTAACGTTCGTCCGTCTTCCCCACCCCAACAGCCTGAGCCGGAGGCACCATGAGCCAGAAGCCCGTGAAGCCCCAGACCCTGATCTTTTCCAAGGGCTACAACCCGAAGCTCTCCGAGGGCGCCGCCTTTCCGCCGGTCTTCCGGACCTCGACGTTCATCTTCAAGACCGCGCTCGAGGGCAAGCGGGCGTTCGAGGTGGCGTACGGCCTGCGCCAGAAGGACCCCGGCGAGATCCCGGCGCTCATCTACACCCGGGTGAACAACCCCAACGTGGAGATGGTCGAGGACCGCGTGGTGGCGTGGGACGGCTACGAGGCGGCGGCGATGCTCTCGTCCGGCATGGGCGCCATCTCGGCCGCGTGCCTGAGCTTCCTGCGCCCCGGAGACACCCTGCTCTTCTCCGACCCGGTGTACGGCGGGAGCGAGGCGCTCTTCCGGCACTTCCTGCCGCTGTTCGGCATCAAGTGCGTGCCCTTCCCTGCCCAGGTGACCCGCGCCGAGCTGGAGGCGGTGGCGCGCAAGGAGCAGAACGTCCGCGTCATCTACATGGAGAGCCCGTCGAACCCCACCATCGTGCTCGCCGACCTCGAGGCGGGCCGGCAGGTCGCCGACGCCCTCTCCACTCCGGAGCGCAAGGTGCTCTTGATGGTGGACAACACCTTCATGGGGCCGCTGTTCTCGACCCCGCGGGACTTCGGGGCGGACCTCGTCCTCTACTCCGCGACCAAGTTCATCGGCGGGCACTCGGACCTGGTGGCGGGCATCGCCATGGGCCCGAAGGTGCTCATCGACCAGGTGAAGGTGACCCGGACGATCTTCGGGTCGAACTCCGACCCGGACACCGCGTGGCTCATCCTGCGCAGCCTCGGCACCCTCCAGATCCGCATGGAGAAGCAGCAGGAGAACGCCCGGAAGATCGTCGAGTTCCTGCGCACGCACGCCAAGGTGGCGTGCGTGGCCTACCCCGGCCTGCCGGAGATGGGCGAGAACCAGACGCGGCTCTTCAAGAAGCAGTGCAAGGGCACGGGGAGCCTCATCACCTTCTGCGTGAAGGGCGGCGAGGCGGAGGCCTTCCGGCTCCTGGACGCGGTGAAGGAGTACAAGCTCGCGGTCAGCCTGGGCGGCATCGAGACGCTCATCGAGCACCCCGGCACCATGACCCACTCGGACATGACCGCCGAGCAGAAGCAGCATGCGGGCATCACCGAGAACATGATCCGCGTCTCGGTGGGCCTCGAGGACCCGGAGGACCTGATCGACGACCTGGCACGGGCGTTCGAGGCCGTGTAGCGGCCCCCGCCCTCAGCGATCGGACTTCGCCGCCCGCCTCAGCGCCGCGGCGAAGCCCTTCCCGAAGGCCCAGTCCAGGTCGCCGCGCAGCGACTCCCAGAGAGGCGGGAGCGTCGGGTCCGACAGGCACGGGTAGCGTCCCGGCGGGTGCGAGCCCACCAGGCGATGCGTCGTCCGGCCCACCACGGTCAGCGCGGTCGCCCCGCCCACGTCCACGACGATGAGCGG
>CAZAIE010001593.1:0-1629 GCA_964485035.1 uncultured Myxococcaceae bacterium
TGTCGACCGCGGCTCCGCCGCTGGATGGTCGGCACGAGCACTTCGGTTGCGGCGGTGCCGCGCTGAGGTCGCTCAGCGGGCATGGACCTCGACGCAGCCGGGGGTCTGGGCGAGGTGGCTGGGCGTCCCGATGCCGACCCAGCGGCAGCCGTCGCCGGCGCAGGAGTGGCGGAACCAGAGGGTGTTGCGCCGGTCGCGGTCGCGGCGTCCGCCGGGCGGGTGGTCGTTGCAGTGCACCTGGGCGACGGCCTCGCCCGCGCAGGCGTACCCCGTGTGGCGTGGCTGCAGGGCTTCGGGCGGGCAGACCTTGCCGTACCGGTAGACCTCGCGGCCGGCGACCTCGAGCAGGCCCTCCCGGTCCGGGAGCGGGAGGGTCTGCACCTCGACGATGCGGTCGAGCTGCTGGCAGGCGGCGAGGGTGACGAGCGCCGTCGCCGCCAGCAGCCAGGCCCGACTCACCGGAAGACCACGGTCTTGTTCCCGTGCACCAGCACGCGGTCCTCGAGGTGGTAGCGCAGGCCGCGGGCGAGCACCGCCTTCTCGATGTCCTTGCCGTACCGCACCATGTCCTCGACCGAGTCCGAGTGGTCGATGCGGATCACGTCCTGCTCGATGATGGGCCCCTGGTCGAGGTCGGCGGTCACGTAGTGGCAGGTCGCGCCGATGAGCTTCACGCCGCGCTGGTAGGCCTGGTGGTAGGGCTTCGCGCCCACGAAGCTGGGCAGGAAGCTGTGGTGGATGTTGAGGATGCGCCGCGGGTAGGCCGCGCACAGCTCCGGCGAGAGGATCTGCATGTAGCGGGCGAGCACCATGGTGTCGCCGTGCACGTCGTCGAAGATGCGCTGGATCTCGGCGAAGGCCGCGGTGCGGTTGTCGGGGTTCACCGGGACCAGGTGGAAGGGGATGCGGTGCCACTCCACGAAGCCCCGGAAGGTGTCGTGGTTGGAGATCACGCAGGGGATCTCGATGTCCAGCTCCTTGCTCTGCCAGCGGGCGAGGAGGTCGTAGAGGCAGTGCTCCTGCTTGCTCACCAGCAGGACCACCCGCTTCTTCACCGCGCTGTCGGTGATCTTCCAGTCCATGCCGAACTCCTCGGCGACGGGACGGAAGCGCTCGCGCAGCTCCGCGAGGAGGAAGGGCAGCGAGTCGGCCTTGATCTCCACGCGCATGAAGTAGCGCTGGGTGTCGTGGTCGGCGTGGAAGTTGGTCTCCAGGATCCAGCCGCCGTGGCCGGCGACGAAGTTGGAGACCCGGGCGACGATGCCCACGCGGTCGGGGCAAGAGGCGGTGAGCGTGTAGAAGCGGTCGGAGGGCATGGACCGGCAGAGTAGTGGGGCTGGGCTCCGGCGCCAAACCGGCGGGCAAGCCGCCCTGGAGGCCGCGGGTCGGAGGCGCTCGTTCGTGTCCGGCTGTGTCCACACGTCAGGTGCTAGGCTGGCCCACTGTGAACGAGTCCTCCATGGGGTTCCTGAGGTCGGCCCTCCTCGCCGGAGTGCTCGTTCTGACCGGCTGCCAGGCAGCGCCCTCGTCAGCGGACGCGGCGACAGCGGATGCAGGGAGCCTTCCCGCCGACGCGGCTGGACTGGATGCTTCTTCCTCTTCGGATGTCGCCCTGGCCGACATCCGAAG
>CAZAIE010001594.1:0-1626 GCA_964485035.1 uncultured Myxococcaceae bacterium
ATGCCGGACCGCTCGCACTGGACTCGGGAGGGCTCTTGCCGATGCCGTACGCAGCGACGCCCCCTGATGCCGGTCCCGAGCCGGTGGACTCCTCCGCCGGCATCTGGGTTCCGGACGCGAAGTGAGCCTCTCCATGGACTGCGCCCACTGCGGAAAGCCACTGCCCCAGGCCCTCGCGGGCATCAGCGTGCTGGTCGCTGGAGACGAGTACCTCTACTCGTACTTCCAGTGCCCGGCCTGCGGCGGGTACTCGGTCGAGGGCTTCCACGACGCGTTCATGGGCGACTCGGAGGCGTGGAGGCTGCCGCCGATCACGCGGGATGTCGGCGAGCGCTGCGTCGCGCTGGCCCGGGCCTGCCCCGACCCCGGGGACAAGCACTGCCGGTGCCCTTCGCACCAGGCGCTGTACCACGGCGTCCCGCGCTGAGGTCGCCGGTCGGGGCCGTCGGTCCGGTCCTCAGCGCTTCGAGCGGACCACCCGGAAGCCGATGAACTCCGAGCGCGTGTAGTGGGGGGCGTACTCCTTCGCCGCCGAGCGCGCGGTGCGGGCGTCCAGGTACCAGTTGCCGCCGCGCCAGCACTGCGCGCCGAGCAGCGAGGTGCGCACCGGGTCGGTGGCGGGCTCGCGCTTCTGCGGGCCGTCGGAGCCCCAGACCCACTCGCCGACGTTCCCCGAGAGGTCGTACAGCCCCCAGCGGTTCGGCTTCAGGCCGGCGACCGGGTGGGTGCGGCCCTGGGAGTTGGCGCAGAACCAGGCGATGGAGGCCGCGGTGGCGTCGGCGACGCACTCGCTGGTCTCCAGCAGCCGCGCTGCCCCGGTGATGTCCCCGGCGTAGAAGGCGGTGCGGGTGCCGGCGCGGGCGGCGAACTCCCACTCCGCCTCCGTCGGGAGCCGGAAGCCCATGCAGTCCTGGGGGCGCTTCAGTCCCTCGGCGACCCGACAGGAGGCGGCGTCGCCCTCGCCGGTGACCTGGTAGCAGTCCGGCAGCTCGGCGAGGGCCGAGAGGCGGTTGGCGAAGGTGCAGGCGTCGCTGAGGCGCACGCGCTCGACCGGGCAGCTGGGGCCGCAGGCCAGGAACCGGCTGGGGTTCGTCCCCATCACCGCCTGGTAGAGCTCCTGGGTCACCTCGGTGGCGAGCATCTCGAAGGGGACGGTGAGGGTGACCGGGACGGGGGCCTCGTTGCCGTTGCGGCCGGGCTCGTCCTCGGGGCTGCCCATGGTGAAGCTGCCCGCGGGGACGCTGACCAGCTTGAGCGCCGCGGGGTCGGCCTTCGCCACGGGCCAGCCGGCGAAGCCCAGGACGATGGGCGAAGCGGGACCCTTGGGCGCGGCCTTCAGCTCTGCGTCGCCCGAGAGCCAGAGCTCGGTCTGTCGGGGCTTGAGCGCGACCTTCGCCGCGCGCTCGTCGTCGCCGACGGCGAGGAGCAGGCGGTAGGCGAGGACCTTGGGCGCAAGCGCGAAGGTGGCCGCGAAGCTGCCGTCCTCGCCCGTCGTCGCCACCGCATCGAAGCCGGCAGACTTCTGCGGAGTGAGGGTGAGCAGGACGGTCAGCGCCGCCGCGGGCTTGCCGTCGGAGTAGTGGAGGACGCCGTGGACGGTGAGCGGCGCGTCCTTGGGAGCGGGGG
>CAZAIE010001595.1:0-1623 GCA_964485035.1 uncultured Myxococcaceae bacterium
TCAGGTTCCCCAGAGGACTTGCACCTCCTGGTCACGCCCATGCTGGGCACACCAAAGAATCGGGGCCCGGTCTTGCGACCGGGCCCCAGGTTCAGCTCAGACCTGACGCTCGACTACTTCGCGAGCTCGCGGGTCTTGCCCGGGCCGCTGCTGGTCTCGGCGGGGGAGACCGGGCAGAGCATCTCGAGGCCCAGGGTCACGGAGTGCGAGTTGGAGGAGATGACCTGGATCACGCCGGCGGAGGTGCACTGCATGTCCGCGTGGTCCCACATCTTCGCGTCGGCCTTGGACACGGCCTTCAGGCGCTCGTTGGCCAGCGTGACCAGCGCGTCGCGGTGCTTCTCGAGGCTCTCGACGCTCCAGATCTCGTTGGGGCCGAAGGTCGCCTCGGAGATCTCGAAGCCCGCGGGCGTGCCCGTGTCGTACTTGGGCTGGGCCTTGATGTACTCGCGCAGCGCCTTGAAGCAGACGTTGGCGCGGGAGATGCGGTTGTCGGGGTCCTGGCCGGCCACGTCGACGGTGACCGCGCCGTTGCCGCCGGTCTTCCAGATCTTGTCGGAGGCGGTGGGGACCGCGTAGTGGCTGATGGTGAAGCCGCAGTTGGTGTTCGCGCCAATCTTCTTGAGGTCGGCGAAGGCCTTGTTCATCTGCTCGGCCGCGGCGTCGAACGAGGCGCCGTGAGCGCGGATGCCGACCGGCACGGTGCCACGGTCAGGAGGGACGTCGAGGGTGGTCTGCAGGCGCATCTCGCGGTCGCCCAGGCCGATCTTGATGAAGTCGCCCTTCACCTCGTAGGGGCCGTACACCGGGGGGACCTTGGGGCCGCCGATGCCGGAGGGCATCAGCCCGCCGCCACCACCCATGAGGCCGCAACCGCCACTGAGGACCATCACCGCACCCAGGAACGTCAGGCGAAGGCTCGTCATGTCTACTCCTCGTTATGTGGGGCCGCAGCCCCGGTTGGTCTCCTCGACGCGCGGGACAATACCCCAACCTAGGCCCGCATTTCTCCGGCCACCCTCCCCGCGAGGCTCCCCACGTCCCAGGCCGGATCAGGACCGCTCCCGAACGGCCTGCCGCCGGCCTTCAGCGCGAAGAGTGCGCGCAGGGCCTGCTGGAGCGCCGAGGGCCCCTGCACCTCGGCGGACTCGAGCTTGCGGCCGGCAGAGTGCGCGACTGCGTCGAGGCAGGCGCGCAGGAAGGCCACGTCGGTGACGACCAGGCCGTAGAGGTACCACTCGCCGCAGCCGTCCCGGGCGAGGCGGATCTCCTCGTCGGAGAGCACGCCGACCGAGGGGCACTGAAACGCCTCGCAGGAGTGCGCTCCGTAGCTCCCCAGGTCGCGACGGTCGGGCCCGCCGGTGACGTTCGCGTGGCCGGTGCAGCCCACCTGGCGCTGCTCGGTCCCCAGGAAGCCGGCGAGGGCGCAGTGGGACACCGCGCCGCCGGGGGACTCCCAGCTCCGGCGCTCGGAGGTGAAACGAGCCGCGGCGTCGCGGAAGGGGATGGCGCCCGCGCCCACCAGCGCCTGCGAGCGGTCGGCGAGGCGCGCCGCGATGGTCGCCTTGTCGAGCGTGGAGGAGAAGAGGCCGCAGCAGCAGCCGCAACCGACGCCGTTCCCGG
>CAZAIE010001596.1:0-1622 GCA_964485035.1 uncultured Myxococcaceae bacterium
CCTCATACCCATCCAGCACCGGCATCTCGAGATCCATCACGACGATCTGCGGCTTGGACCAGCGGGCGGCGGCCACCGCCTGCGCGCCGTCCGCAGCCTCGACCACCGTCATCAGGTTCGAGAGGCTCTTGCGCAGGAATTCCCGGATGTGCTCGTCGTCGTCTACCACCAGGATCGTAGCCATGAGGGCCTCGCTAGCGGGAGTCCTTCGGGGGCTTGGCCTGGGGCCGGGCCGGCGCCTCGGCGGGCTTCGCCGGCTTGGCCCCGGACTCCAGCTTCGAGAGCCGGGCGACGAAGCCCGGGTCGTTGAGGGCGTCCATCACCTTGTAGCTGGAGAGGAGCGCGGCGTAGTCGCCCTCCTGCATCGCCCGGCGGATGCCGGCGTCGTCCACCATGCCCCGCACCCGGGGGTCGCGCGCCAGGGCTTGGAACTCCGGGTCCTCGGCGAGGCGGGCGGCGGCCGACGGGTCGCGGCTGGCCTGGAGGATCTTCTCGAGGCCCCCGACGCCCGGCAGCCCCGCGAAGAGGCTGTAGTGCCGCGCGAACTTCATCGAGAGCGAGGCCTTGGCCTCCTTCTGGAAGCCGGGGACGAGCGTGCCCACGAAGCGCTCGGCGAAGACCAGGGCAGACAGGAACACGAAGGCCATGACCGCGGCCTTGGCCGTCCCCAGCGCCAGCCCGCCCACCTTGTTGAGCCAGCCGTGCTCGCCGTCGGGCAGCACCCGGGTCAGCACGAAGCGCAGCACCAGCACCACCACCACGTAGACGACGAAGAAGGCGACGAAGCTGCACGCGATGGTGACGAACATCGGCGGGGCCGAAACCTTCTTCGCGGCGTACGGCGCGAGCAGCACGCCCAGCGGGCGGGACAGCAGCCATCCGGCGATGAGCCCGGCGAGGTGGGCCACCTGCTTGATTGCCCCGCTCCAAAGGCCCAGGAAGCCGACGAAGAGCACGAGCAGGAGGACCGCGAGGTCGATGGTCACGGTGGAGGGCCCCTCACCTGATGCGGAAGTCGTCCTTGGGGCGCACCTTCTCCCATTCCTTCTCGCACTCCTTCATCTTGTCCTTGTACTTGGCGTTGGCCGGCTCGTACATCAGCGCCATCTTGAGCTGCTGCATCGCCTTGTCGAAGCGCTTGCCCTCGAACTCGCGCACCGCGTTCTTGAAGCACTCGCGGCCCTTGGGCGTGGTCCCCACCTGCTCCTCGACGGCCTTCTTCGCCGCCGCCTTCTGCTCCGACTCGCTCTCCTCGGTGTAGCGCAGCTTCTTCGCGCGCTCGGGACCGTTGACGTCGGAGAGGTACTTGGCGCGCTTGCGGTCGTCGCGCAGCACCACGTACGCCTCGGTGATGCGCTTGAAGACGTCGTTGATCTTCTCGCGCATCGCCTGGTCCTGCAGCTGCGCGAAGCGGTCGGGGTGGAAGTCGCGGGACTCGCGGTAGTACGCGTCCTTGATCTCCCGGGGCCCGACGTTGGTAGTCAGCTTGAAGAGCTGGAAGTAGTCCATCTCCTCGAGGTGGGCGCTCACCAGGTCGAGCTGGGCCAGGAACTCCGGGCTCAGCAGGTCCTCGGGAGGAGGTGGTGGCGGCGCGCCGGCCGCTGGCTTCGCTGGTGCAGTCT
>CAZAIE010001597.1:0-1621 GCA_964485035.1 uncultured Myxococcaceae bacterium
CCGCTACGACGCCTGCCCGCCCGCTGGCGGTGCAGTGCTCGGGGGCCTCGCCCTCGTGCTCTGGCTCGTCGACGGCGCACCGGCGAGGCACCTGCGCGGCCTGCTGCTGGCAGGCGGGACCGCGCTGCTCCTCCTCACCGGCGGTGCGCTCGCGGGGCTGTCGCACGCCTCGCTGCGGACGCTCGGCGCCAGGCTGGGCTCTGGCGCCTGCTGGTTGGGGTGGCTGGCCGCGACCTGCCGGTGGAGCGAGGTGCGCCGGACGCTCGAGCAGGTCGGGGCAGGCGTCGTAGCGGAGGTCGCCGAGCAGGCGCTGGCGCTGGGGCAGAGCCTCCTCTTGGGGCTGGAGCGCTCCCGCCTCGCCGCCGTGGTCCGGGCCGGGGGCCGCCCGCGCTGGACCACCTGGGGCCCGCTGCTGGCGTCCGCCCTGGAGCGGGGACTGGTGAGGGGCGAGGCCCTCGACCGGACTCGGGCCCTGCGCAGCGCGACGCCCTGCCCCGGCGCTGCCGGCCCTGCCCTGTGGTTGCGGGGCGCCTCGGTCGCGGGACGGCTGGCCACAGTCGACCTCCGGGTGGAGGCCGGCGAGCGGCTGGTCCTGGCGGGAGCGAGCGGGGTGGGCAAGAGCACGCTGCTGCAGCTCTGCGCCGGGCTGCTGCCCGCCTCCTCGGGAGCGGTCGATCGCCTGGGCCGCGCGGTGGGCGGAGGCCCGCTCTCGCAGCGCGTGGACGGCGAGGTGGCGCTCGTCTTCCAGGACCCGGACGACCAGCTCCTCGGCGCGAGCGCGGTAGAGGACGTCGCCTGGGGGCTGCTCCAGCGCGGGGTGCCGCGGCCTCGAGCAGAGGCCCGGGCAGCGCAGGCGCTCTCGGCGCTCGGTCTCGCCCACCTGGCCGGTCGTCCGGTCCACGAGGCGAGCTTCGGCGAGCGCAAGCGCCTGGCCTTCGCAGGGGCGCTGGTGCTGGAGCCGCGGCTGCTCCTCTGCGACGAACCCACGATGGGCCTGGACCCCGCCGCAGCGGCGAGGCTGGTCCGCCTGCTCGACACCCTCGCCGGTCCCGCCACGGCCGTGGTCTGGGCCACGCACGACCTCGTCACCCTGCCGCTCACGGCCGAGCGCCTGGTCCTCCTCGGCCCTCGGGGAGTGCACTTCGACGGCCCGCTCTCGACCGGTCGACACCCAGACGTGCTGCGGCAGGTCGGCCTGCTGCCCACGGAGGAAACACCATGACCCCTCGCGTCCCCGTCACCGTGATCACCGGGTTCCTCGGCGCGGGCAAGACCACCGTCCTGAACCACCTCCTCGCGCAGCGCGGACTGCAGCGCGTGGCGGTCATCGAGAACGAGCTCGGCGCCGTCCCCATCGACCACGACCTCGTGGTGGGCGCCGACGAGGAGGTGGTCACTCTCGCCAACGGCTGCCTCTGCTGCACCGTGCGGCAGGACCTGGTCCGCGCGCTGCGCACGCTGGCGCTGCGCCGCTTCCGGCCCGAGCGCGTGCTGGTGGAGACCACCGGGCTCGCCGTCCCCACCCCCATCCTGCAGACCTTCCTCGGCGACGCGGAGGTCAGCTCGTGGCTGCGCCTCGACGGGATGGTCGCGGTCCTGGACGCGGCGAACCTGCTCCAGG
>CAZAIE010001598.1:0-1617 GCA_964485035.1 uncultured Myxococcaceae bacterium
CACCGCGGAGATGGACCTGGTGCTCACCGACCTCTTCCTGCCAGGGATGAACGGCGTCGACCTGGCCCGGGAGCTGCGCCAGCGGCCGTGGGCGCAGAAGGTGCCCATCCTGGGCATGAGCGCGCTGGAGTTCATCGAGCACCAGGCGGTGACCTCGGGGGCGCTGGACCGCGTGTTCCACAAGACCCGGCCGGCGGAGGACATCCTCGCCGCGGTGTTCTGTGCGCTCGACCTCGCGGGTGGACCGGTCGAGATCCCGGCGCGCAGCCTGTTCGCCCTGCCCACGGAGGAGTCGGCGCAACAGACGGCGCAGGTAGAGGTCGAGCTGCCCGCCTCCCCGGAGTACGTCGCCGAGTACACCGAGAACCTCAGCTACGGCGGGCTCTTCGTCCGCACCTGGAACCCGCTGCCGGTGGGGACGCCGATCGAAGTGGTGCTGAAGCTGCCGTTCCTGGGCGCGAGCCTGCAGCTCCAGGGGCGCGTGACGCGGACCGTGGCCGTGGACAGCGCGGGGGCGCGGACCGGCGACGCGGGGATGGGCATCGGGCTGGTGGATGTGCCCAAGCACATCCGGCTGGCGATGGACGCGTTCGTGGCGGGGCTGCGCGCGGGGACGTTCACCCAGCCAGCGCCCAGCCCCGTGCGGCTGGTGCTCTGCGTGGGCTTCCCCGGAGAGCTGCCTCGGGACGTGGTGGCCATCATCCGGCGCGCGGGCATCCGCTCGGTGCGGGCGCCGCGGCCCGCGGAGGCGATGCTCATCGTGGAGCAGCGCAAGCCGCGGCTGGTGCTGGTGGACCCCTCGGTGCTCGGGAGCTACCCGGCCCTGCTCGCAGAGCTGCAGCAGAGCGACGCCGCGGTGGTGGTGGTGGTGCAGGGCGCGCCGCCCCCGAACTTGCCGCCCGAGGTGCCCATCCTCGACCTCTCCGGGCCTCCGGAGCACGTGGACGCGCTGCTCTCCGAGCACTTGGGACTGGGCACGCGCGCCAGCGCCCGCATCCGCTGCCCGGCCCCGGTCCGCTGCCAGCGCCCGGGTGGACGGCTGGAGGCGACGCTCGAGGACCTGAGCCTCAACGGCCTGTCGATGCGCATGGCGGAGGCCTGCGCCATCGGCGAGCGCCTCAAGGTCGCGATGGAGCTGCCGGACGCTGGCGGGGCCATCGAGGGCCACGTCCGGACGGTCCGCGTGACCCGCATCCCGGAGGACCCCTGCGCACTGCGTGTGGGTGCGTTCTTCGAGCGGCTCGAGAACGACTCCACCGAGGTCCTGCGTCGGTTCTTCGCCGACCGGCAGGCGCTGCAGCCCTACCTGCGCCACCTGGAGCGAACGCTCATCTCCCGCCCCGCAGCCGCAGAGGCGGACCCGGACGAGGGCTGACCGACCAGCCCGCCCAAGACAACAAAGCCCCGTGATTTCATCGGTTTAGACACAAAGTGTTGAAATTGCTTTGGATTTTCCGGATCCCTCTGTGCAGCGTGGTGCCAGGCTCCTCTCGTCCCCTGCCGGACAGTCTGAAATGCGTAGTGATTTCATCACGATAGCAATCCATTCAGAATGGCCTTCCAGGCTCCCAGGAAGCCCGGACGCGGCCTCCTGAAGTGCCTGCCCCATTACAATAG
>CAZAIE010001599.1:0-1617 GCA_964485035.1 uncultured Myxococcaceae bacterium
TCACCGCACCGACCAGCTCCGGCTCGGGCGCGATCTCCGGGGTAGGCGTGAGCACCAGCTGGAGCGCCGTCTGCGACGTGCCGCTGCAGGCAGCGAACGCGAGGGCCAGCGCCAGGGCTCGGGTCGTCTTCCAGGCGTCCATCACGTCCCTCGCATCGCGGCGCGGCCGCGGCTCCTCGCCGCGGCCGCAGATCCTACCGCTCGACGGTCACCCTCACTTGCAGGCGCTGTGGCGGGCGAGGCAGGCCTCGCGGGTCTGCTCCAGCTTGTCGCAGTCGGCGCCGACGCAGGCGCAGTCGCCCAGGCCCACGCAGTCCTTCCCGTCCCAGGCGTAGCCGAGCATGCAGTTGCAGTGCGCGCCCGAGTCGTCGCCGACGGCGCGGGCGTCCATCGCGGCGCAGGCGGTGTAGGCGTTCAGGTGCAGCGAGGTCGAGCCGCAGGTGAGCTTGGTCTGCGGCGCGCAGGCGAGGTGCTTGGCCTGGCAGTCCTCGAGAGTGAGGGTGAGCTTGTCGCAGTCCGCGCCCACGCAGGTGCAGTCGGAGAGGCCCGCGCACTCCTTGCCGTTCCACGCGTAGCCGAGGAAGCAGAGGCAGTGGCCGTTCGCGTCGCCCTGGGCCTTGGCGTCCATCGCCGCGCAGCCCTGGGCCTGCTTCGCGTGCAGCGCCGAGGAGCCACACGAGAGGCCCGTGGTCGAGCTGCAGCCGGAGTGGCGCGCCTCGCAGGCCTCCTGGGTGTCGGTGAGCTTGTCGCAGTCCGCGCCGACGCAGACGCAGCCGCCCAGGCCCGTGCACGAGGAGCCGTTCCACGCCCAGCCGATCATGCAGCGGCACATGTTCCCGTTCTCGTCCGGACCGCCCACCGCGTCCATGGCCTCGCAGCGGTCGTGCGTCGCCGCGTGCAGCGCCGAGGAGCCACACGCCAGCTTCGGCTTGGCGCAGGTCGAGTGCTTCGCCTCGCACGCCTCCTTGGTCTCGGTCAGCTTGTCGCAGTCCGCGCCCTCGCAGGCGCAGTCGCCCAGCATCTCGCAGGCGCTGCCGGTCCACGCCCAGCCCAGGAAGCACTTGCAGTGGTTGCCGTTCTCGTCGCCCACGCTCTTCACGTCCATCGCGCCGCAAGCGTCGTGGCTCTTCAGGAAGAGGCCGGTGGAGCCGCAGGTGAGCTTCTCGACGACCGTCTCGGTCTTGGGGGAGCAGGCGGCGAGGGTCAGGACGATCAGGGCGGGAAGGAGGGTCTTCATGTCGTTCTCCGTGTGTCGGGTCTGCCCTTCCCATTGGCAACCGCGGTGCCAACCCGCCCAGGACGCCAACCGGCTGGATCTACGCTGGAATCTTCTCACCAGGCTCGGCCCGCGCGCATCCGGCGTGTGACGCAGCCCGGAAAGGCGAAACATCCGTGTGACGCCTGGCCGGTCTCTTCCTCCAGGGGGCCGGAGG
The DNA here is from genome assembly GCA_964485035.1 of uncultured Myxococcaceae bacterium. Lineage (GTDB taxonomy): Bacteria > Myxococcota > Myxococcia > Myxococcales > UBA5297 > CAZAIE01. The sequence goes on from CAZAIE010001599.1 coordinate 1,434, forward strand.
TCTTACTCCAGGGGTCCGGAGGTCTCACTCCAGGGGTCCGGAGGTCGTACTCCAGGGTCCGGAGGTCTTACTCCAGGGGTCCGGGGGTCTTACTCCAGGGGTCCGGAGGTCTTGCTCCAGGGGTCGAGGTGGACTGGGTGGACGGTGTCCGGGCAATGCGGCAATGCGCTCACCGGTGAGCGCA
>CAZAIE010001600.1:0-1616 GCA_964485035.1 uncultured Myxococcaceae bacterium
GCCCTGGAGCGGACGCGGCGGTTCGTGCCCCTGGCGGCGACGACGCAGCCCCGACCGAAGGACCTGCGGGCCATGCGCTGCCGGGTGGAGGTGGCCTTCACCCGTGAGGCTCTGGACGAGGAGACCGGGGGTTCCAAGGCCGAGGTGGGGGTGGTGATGGAGCTGCGCCGGGTGGGGAAGGTGGACCGGTTCCAGGCCACTGGACTCGGACGCGGCGCCTTCTCGCCCACCGATCCCGTCGCCCGCGTGAGGGCCTTCCGCGCGGCCCTGGCCGGAGCCTTGGACGAGGTCTCGCGCAGCAACCTCCTGCACCTCGATGCGCTGGAGAAGGCAGACACGGCGCTCATCGCCGACCTCGGCGCGGCCGACCCGCGGCTGAGGGACTACGCCATCCAGGTGCTGGGCGAGCGGCGGTGCGCGGCGGCGGTGCCGGGGCTCGTCGCGCGGCTGGGCGACGACCGGGACCTCGCGCTGAAGGCGGTGGGAGCGCTGGGTGCCATCGGCGACCCGGCCGCGGTCCCGGCGCTCATCGAGATGGGCCAGACCCGCGACCCCCAGTTCCTGATCGCCCTGACCGACGTGGTCGCCCGCCTGGGCGGCAAGGATGCCGAAGCCTTCCTCTTCACTCTGGAGTCGGGGCACTCCGAGGAAGAGGTGCGCCGCGCCGCGCAGGAGGCGCTCGTGCGCCTGCGCGCCAGCGACGCTTCCGTGAGAGAGCCCCCGAGGAGCCCGTGATGCGCCGTCTGTTCGTCCCCCTGGCTGCCCTGCTGCTGTCCACCGCCTGCGTCACCAGCCCATCGGGCGGACCGGCCCGGCCCAGCGCCGCGACCTTTCACCCCCTGGCCGTCGGCAACCAGTGGACCTACGCGGGGAAGATGCAGGGCCAGCCGGTGGAGCAGGTGATCACCATCAAGGGGATGAAGGACGGCTACTTCGCCGACGACGCCAACGGCCTCTTGCGCGTGGACGCCGAGGGCCTGCGCGACGACAAGCGCTACCTCCTGCGCGAGCCCATCGAGCGGGGTCGGAGCTGGTCGTCCATCGTCAGCGTCAGCTCCACCGAGCGCTACGAGATCGCCGACACCGGCTTCACCGTGAGCACTCCTGCCGGGGCCTTCAACGACTGCGTGCTGGTGCGGTCGGTGAACCGCATCGACGCCGACCGCTCGATGCGCACCGAGTGGACCTTCGCGCCGGGCGTGGGCATCGTGCGGCTGGCGTTCTTCGCCACGGTGAAGGGCAAGGACCTGCCCCAGGGACTCTTGGAGCTGAAGACCTTCAAGCTGGCGCAGCCGGCACAGGCGCAGTGAGAGGAGCCACGACATGACCGTCGAGTCGCTGGAGCACCAGATCCTCGCGCTGCTGGTGGAGGCGGAGGAGCCGCTGCCGGTGGAGTCGCTGGCGCAGAAGTTGGGGGTCCTGGGCGCCGACGTGCATCGGGCCGCCGAGGGGCTGCGCGCGCGCGGCTACCGCATCACTCCCGGCGCCGGGCGGCACGGCCACGCCTGGGTGCTCTCCGGCTACCCCGAGCGGCTGGGCGAGAACGAGCTCTCGGTGCTGCTCTCGACCCGCGAGCTGGGCCGATCCGTCCGCCACTTCGAGCAGGTGGGCTCCAC
>CAZAIE010001601.1:0-1615 GCA_964485035.1 uncultured Myxococcaceae bacterium
GCCGGGGGGGGGGCTCGTCCGCGGGATCGGCGCGCACGCCCGAGGAGCGGGGCGCCGGTGACGGCGTCTCCTCGTCGTCGGCGGAGGTCACGCGCTCCTTGCGCGGCGGGGGCAGGTCGGACGCGGGCGCCGCCTTGCCCTTCTTGCGCGTGGCGGTGGGCGGCGGCGAGTCGTCCAGCGGCGCGACGGGGATGTCGTCCTCGATGCTGGCGGCGTGCTTGCGCTTCTTCTTCTTGGCCACCGGGAGCTCGGACTCCTCGGTCTCCTCGGTGACGCGCGCCTTCTTGCGCGGGACCTGCGCCGCCGCGGGGGGCGCGGCGAACGTCCAGGCCAGGGCCAAGGCGAGGGGGATGAGGGCGGTTCTGGGGTGCACGCTCGGGCTCCGGGCTACTGGCATTCCTTGTAGGACTGCGCCGTCACGGGACAGCGGGCCAGCTGGGACTGGGACAGGCCGAAGCGGTCCATGATCGCGGAGCAGAGCGCGCTCTTGATCTTGGGGTCGGTGGCGCCGTCGATGACCGCGTCCAGCACGCCCGGCTTGCCGTTCTTCGCCTCCAGGGTGAAGAGGAACTGGTCGGTCACCGCGTCGGCGATGAGCTCCTTCCAGCTCGGGGCGTTGCCGCCGCCGCCCTGCGCGTTCCACAGCGCCTGCATCACCAGCCGGCGCGTCTCCCCCTGGCCGAGCTGCTTGATCGCCTCGGCGTCCTGGGTGGCCCTCCACAGCGCGGAGGCGAAGACGCTACCCAGCACGTAGTCGCAGCCGAAGGGCTCGCAGCCGCTGCGCCAGTAGCCGTTGGACAGGGTGAGCAGCGACTTGGAGAGCGACTCGGTCATGCAGTGCGGCTTGTCGACGCGCCGGGTGGCGACGTACTGCTCGGGCAGGGAGGCGCCGATGAACTCGGGGTTGCACGTCTCCAGCTTCTCGTCGCAGGTGATGCCGGTGCCGAAGACGTCGGCGCTGCCCTCGTCGAGGGCTCCCAGCAGGTTGAGGCCCGGGGTCGCGCCAGAGAGTTTCCAGGTGTCGTACACCCGGGGCATGGGCGCCTTGCCGTAGACCCGGAAGTTGAAGATGGCGTGTGAGTACTCGTGGCCCACCACCCCGCCGTTGATGGCCAGCGGCACCTGCTGGAGGGTCTCGAACGGCAGGATGAAGAAGGACTGGGCGATGGGCATGAACATCGCGTTGTCCTTCTGCTTCACGCCCTCCTCGATGTAGTCGGGGAAGTAGTAGACGGTGGGCGTGCCGAAGGTGGTGGTGTTCAGCTTTCCCACCTTCACGAAGAACTGATAGGCGCGCTCGAAGTTGTAGTAGCTGGTCGCCAGGTTCAGGGAGTGGAAGTCGGCCGGGGTGAGCGCGCCGTCCACGTCGATCCACCCGACGTTCACCGGCCCGCCCGCGTTCTTGCGGATGGCCTCGAGGATGCGCGTCGCGTCGTTCGAGGCGATGGCGTCGAGCAGCCCCTGGTCCGAGCTGTTGAGGGCGAACTTCGCACCCCCGTAGATCTTCGCGACCGGCCCGTCCATGGCGGTCACGTCGGTGACCGTCTGCAGCTGGACGGTCCGCGGCTCGTAGACCCGCGTCTCGTAGTTGTAGACCAGCACCCGCACGTCGACG
>CAZAIE010001602.1:0-1612 GCA_964485035.1 uncultured Myxococcaceae bacterium
ACACCCGCTGGGGCGCCGGATTCTGCGCCTCCTGCGGCGCCGTCTCCTGGAACGACTTCCGAGATCCTGCCAGCGCCTACTACCGGCCGCCCGCGAAGGCGGTCGGCCCCTGAATCCCCGCGGTTCCTACTCCGCCCGGTGCCGGAGGCGCTCAAGCCAGGTCCCCGAGGCAAAGGCCGCACGTCGTCTCGCGGGAGGCGGCAGGCGAGCTCTCACCCTCGACCTTCACGCGGTCACCCTTGCCGGGCGTTCGAGGATAGCGGTGTCCAGTCGGCGCAGCGAATCGGTGACTGCCCTCGGCATCGAGCTGACGGCTGAAGGCAGGACCTCGCATTCGGGGGAGCGCTGGACCAGAGACTCGCGCTGAGATCGGCCACTGCTCCCTGACCTGCTTGCCGGGAGGCGAGCCTGCTACCGAGGCCCGGGCAGGCGAGCGCCGCGCCAGCCAGAGACCGCTGTCACGCCTCTCGCCCCACGCTCCAGGGTGCCCCCACCCGGGCTGCGCGCGAGCCCCTCGTCTCCTCCGGGGCGGCGTGCTCGCCCAGCCACCCACCCTGGAGCGGCCCGAGCCTCTTCGTCCTCGAGTCCCCACCGGCGTCAAGAGTGCGAGGCGCGGTCCCGTCACCTGTCTCCATCGGTCGCGGTCCCCGCCCAACGTCCCGTAAACCGTGCCCGCGGTGCGCCCGGCCGCAAGGCCAAGCCTCCGGCGCGCCGACTGACGTCAAGCGGCGAGGCCTTGTCGGCCGGGCTTCGTTCACCCCGGGCTCCCACCGGTCCGTGTTGGACGGAAACCACAACCAAAGGAGAAAGCAGATGACCAGCCAGACCGCAATCACCCTCTACGGCAACGTCGGCGGAGACCCGGAGACCCGCACCATCCCCGGCAAGCAGGTCACGAAGCAGTTCTACGACCCGATCATCGACGACATGGTCGAGCGCGAGTTCACCACCCCCGAACGCGAGGTCCGGACCTTCTCGATCGCCGTCAGCAAGAAGGACGACGAGGGCAACGACGTCACCCGCTGGATCCGCTGCGACGACTGGAACCGCCTCTCCCGCCTGGTCGGCAAGGGCGACCGCGTGAAGGTCAAGGGTCACTTCCGCGAGCGCACCTACCAGAAGGACGGCGAGACGAAGACCGTGCGCGACTTCGTCGTCGAGGACCTCAAGATCGAGCGCCACAAGATCCGCCACCGGGCGGAGTAGGCGCCCGGCTCAGGGGGCCCGTCCCCGTGCGGGGCGGGCTCCCTTACCGGCTGAGGGCGGCGGAAACTGGCGCGCCTCTACCGCTCGCCCTGCCGCCGCCGGGAGAGAAAGTCGGTCATGTGCTCGATCGTTTCAACGCCGCCAGTGTGGACAGTGCCGAGTTCCTCTGGCGTCAAATCATCAGTTGGCCAGAGGCCGCCCGCCAGGAATCGGTCGATCCCCGCGGCGGCGAGCTCCTTCGAGAATCCCGCTTGAGTCCCAGCTGCGCCGACCCGCGTGGCCCAATGCGCACCCGCACTCGCGACCAAGTCGGCGAGCTGAAGTCGTGCGTCGTCTTGCGACCGTCCGAATACGATCGACTCCGCCTTCAGCGGGATGGTGCCCGCCTGGTAGGCCACGCCCACCA
>CAZAIE010001603.1:0-1609 GCA_964485035.1 uncultured Myxococcaceae bacterium
TCCCCGAAGCGGTCCCCGTCCGCACCGCCTCCAGGGCCTCGGGCGAGTCGCCTCCGGCAAAGGGACGGACCCCGGTGAGCGCCTCCCAGAGCGAGGCGCAGAAGGCGAAGACGTCGGCGCGGGCGTCGGCGACCCCGGCGTACTGCTCGGGCGGCATGTAGCCGGGCGTGCCGCACGCCTTGGTCCCGCGGCCCGAGCCGCCCACCGCGGGCACGGCGCGGTGCGCGAGGCCGAAGTCGGCGACCCGGGGGCGGCCGTCGGAGCCCAGGAGCACGTTGTCGGGCTTGAAGTCCCGGTGCACCAGCCCCGCGCGGTGCGCCGCGGCGAGCCCCTCGCCGGCGGCCCGGAAGACCTCCAGCACCCGGCGCACCGGCCGCTTCTCGCGCTTGAGCCAGCGGGCCAGCGTCCCGCCCTCCACCAGCTCCATGGCCACGAAGGCGCGAGGCCCCTCACGCCCCACGTCGTGGATGACCACCACGTTGGGGTGGACCAGACGGGCGGCGGCGCGGGCCTCGGCGAGCAGCGAGTCGAGCTCGGCCTCGCTGTCGGCGCGGTCCAGCACCTTGATCGCCACGCGCCGGTCCAGCTCGGGGTCGTAGGCGCGCAGCACCAGCCCCATGCCCCCGCGACCCAGCCGGTCGACCAGCACGTAGCGGCCCAGGCGACGCCCGCGGTCGAACGCCCCGGAATCCTCTCCGGGGTCTGCGGCCGCGGCGGCAGCCAGGGCAAGGCGGCGCCGGCACTCCGGGCAGGAGTCGAGGTGCAGCTCCAGCTCGGTCAGCGCCGGCTCTTCGAGCACTCCCTGCGCGAACTCCGATAGGAGCGGGTCGCCCGGACAGGGCATCGCGGCCTACTCGACGACGAAAGCGGCGGGGTCGAAGTAGGCGAGGGCGGTGAGCAGGCCGAGCTTGGTCTCCTCGCTGTCCTCGGTAGCGCCGGAGACCTTCACCCCGTCGAAGCGCGCGAGGACGATGAACTCGCGGCCGGGGGCCATGAACGGGTCCGGCTTGGACAGGCGCAGCAGGCCGGTCCGGCCGGTCTCGGCGACGGCGTTGGAGTGCTGGTCGGCGACGGACTCGTAGGTGCGGGAGGAACTCCCCTGACCACTGGAACTGCTGTTGTAGTCCGCGGAGACCCGCCACTTCGACCCCGAGACCTCCTTCGTCACCGAGCCGATCGCCATCTCCGCGACCATCAGGGTGGCCTGGGCCTCCGACTTGGTGCCCTCGATGCGCAGACGGGCGACCACCATCCGGCCGGTGTAGGTCTTGGGCTGCTCCATCGCCATCTCCAGCGTGAAGAGCGGAATCCGGCGGCGGTGCAGCACCTGCAGGTCCCCCCCGATGTCGCCACCTCGCGAAGCGATGATTTTCGTGAGGAGCATCGCCGCGTCCTTGCGCTGCTGCAGCTCCTCGGTCCAGAACCCGTCGCCCATGCGCTTGATGCTGGAGAAGCCCCGGTTCACACACTCCCGGAGGAGCGCCCACCCCTGGTCGTGGTTGCGGGCATAGAGGCTGCGGGCCTCGTCCTCGCAGGTCCCGGGCCGGGCGAAGGTGGCCGCGTAGGCCTTCATGTCCATTGGGCGATCCGACGGCGGGGGCGGGCGGGC
>CAZAIE010001604.1:0-1608 GCA_964485035.1 uncultured Myxococcaceae bacterium
CGAGGCGATGAAGACGGGCGCCCGCATTCCGAGCAGGCCCCCCGACCCAGGTCCCAGCCGCGTGTCCGAGGACGAGCCCGCGTACGGTCTCGCGGCGTGACAACCAAGGCCTGACGGGCTTCTCGAAGGGCTGAACCAGAACACGAACTGGAGCACCGGCGGACTCGCCGCTGGCACTTGTCTGTCCAACTCCCCACCGCGACGGCCCCAGGGCTAGACTGTCCGCCTTGCGCACGACGCTCGAGACACCAGGCCCACTCCGGGTTCTCCTCCACTAGAGCGCCCCCCCCTCGAGAGCCTGACCCCCGAGAGCTTGGCACTTCGGCTTCCTCCTCCATGAGCGACGCCCGAGAGCCTGGCACTCCGGCTTCCACCTCCACGAGCGACGCCCGAGAGCCTGGCACTTCGGCTTCCACCTCCACGCGCGACGTTCGAGAGCCTGGCACTGCGGCTTCCACCTCCACGCGCGACTCGAGAGCCTGGCACTGCGGCTCCCCTCCGCGCGCGACGCCCGAGAGCCTGGCACTGCACGGTCTGGGACTGCCCCGTTTTGCCAGCGAGGGCACAGGTGAAGGAAGATCCCCCGGCCATCCCGCCCGTTCCACGTCGGACCCGGTCGCTCCCTGGAGGAGTCCATGTACCGCCCCACGATCCTCATGCTCGCCCTGCTGGCTGCAGGCCCCGCCGCCGCCCAGCCCGCCATGCCGGAGGTGCCCTCGGACGAGGCGGCCCTCTTCGACCCTGCCGCCCGGCTGCTGCGCGAGCAGTCGTTCACCCGGTCCTGCGAGGTCTTCAAGGCCTACTTCCAGAAGGTCCCCACCGGCGCTCTCCAGCGTGAGGCGCGGGTGAAGCAGGCCATTGCCTGCAGCGCCGCGGGGTACGAGACCAGCGAGATGGGGACCGCCCTGCGCAAGATCGCCGAGGACGGCCCGGTGGACCTGGCCCGCGCGCTGGCCAACGCCTGGCTCGTGGAGCGCGGGGAGCGCTGGATGCCCAAGGACGGGAACGGCCGCGCGCGCCTCGCCCTGGAGCAGCTCGCCGCGGTGGCCAGCCGGTCTGGCGGGCGCTGGGCCGCCGAGGCCCGGGCGCGGTTCATGTCGCTGTGCTTCTCCGAGATGGAGAACGGCTACGGCCAGGTCGACGTCCTCGCAGAGCGCGTGCTGGGCATGAACCCCACCCCGACCGAGCGGGGCCGGGCGCTCCTGGCCCGCGGCCGCAGCTGGCTGCACGGCGACGAGAAGGCCTCACGGCGCGGCGAGAAGGACCTCCTCGACGTCGGGGCCGAGCGCTCCGAGTACGCGGACGACGCCCTCTACGAGCTCGCCTCCTGGCGCGAAGGGCGCAGCGAGTTCGAGAAGGCGCTCGAGCTCTACGGACAGATCGTCCAGCGCTTCGACCCCACCAACAGCAACCGGCGCCGCGACGCCGAGTCGCGCCTCACCGAGATCAAGCGGCCCACCCTCAGCCTGGAGTCGTCCTACACCGAGTTCCCCGGCGAGAAGACGCAGGTGCGCCTGCACTTCCGCAACCTCACCGAGGCGAAGCTCGTCCTCATCCGCGCCGACCCCCGCGACGGCGACCCGCGGCAGATGCTCGAGGGCTCGGCGG
>CAZAIE010001605.1:0-1606 GCA_964485035.1 uncultured Myxococcaceae bacterium
GTCTCGTGGGCTCGGAGATGTGTATAAGAGACAGGACGGCGCTGCGCAGGGCAGGGTAGGAGGCGAACCCGAGCCGGCCGGCGAACTCCTGGCACGTCTCGATCCGCCGGGAGAGCGTGGCGTCGAGCTGCGGGAGGGCCCCATTCAGGGCTCGAGCGATCCGCTCGCGCTGTTCCCGGACGGGCTCGTTGGCGAGCCGGAAGTGAACCTGTCGGAGCGGAAGCGGCTCTCCTTCGACGAGGACCTCGGACTTCGCTTCGAACTCGAGCCTGGCCGCATCCAACGAGGCGGTCAGGGAGCGTTCGAGGACGTGGGATACGGCCTCGAGGAGGGCGCGGTAGAGGAAGCGCTCCCCTTCTGGGGCCTGGTCGTGGCATTCGCGGGCGCAGGCGAAGGATTCGAGTGAGGTCAGGGAGGCGAATGGCTTGAAAACACTCGGGATGTCGAGGCCCGATGCGAGGCCGGAGCGGGCGTCTCGCTCGGCAAGGGCGAGGCTCGCCAAAGCAGCCTCGAGGTCTCGGCGCAGGGTGGACAGGTCCATGAACCCAGTATATTGACACCCCCTTTCCAGTGATTACCGATCTGCCGTCGCTTGGGTCGGGGAAACGCAACGAAGCCGTGCAGCAGGAGAAGGGCCATGCCGATCTACGAATACGAGTGCAAGTCCTGCGGGCGTTTCGAGGTGATGCAGAAGATCACCGAGGAGCCGCTCCAGACCTGTGAGACCTGTGGCTCCGAGGTCCATCGGCTCGTGAGCCTGAGCTCTTTCGCCCTGGTCGGCGGTGGCTGGTACAAGGACCTCTACAGCTCCAGCAAGCCCGGTTCGGACACGAGCGAAGTGAAGGCGCCCAAGCCCACCTCGACGGAGACCAAGACCGAAGCCAAGACCGAGAAGAAGGTCGAGGCCAAGCCTGCGGCCGCTCCCGCCGCCTGAGGTCTGCGAGTTCTCCGAAAAGCCACGATCCTCTGGGGTCGTGGCTTTGCCTTTAGCCGATGCAGACGAAATTGGCAGGCTCACGCCAGCCCCGTGCCTCGAGTTGGTTGCGGATCAATGCCCGTGCGCCCTTGGCGCCGACCGCTACGACGAGGGATACGCCTGCGGGTGGCCCGAGTTCTTCGGGGCGGATGACTGGCGCCCCATGTAGGGACCTGCCGACCTTGGCAGGGTCGATGTCCACGAAGCGATCGACCGTGACTCCCTCGACGAGCAGTGCGCGGCGCAGCGCCCGCCCCGTCGTTCCTGCTCCCCAGAGGATGCAGCGTCGGCCCGACAGCGGCCCGCGCGCGAGGTAGTGCGCCTTGAGCCGCAGGTGCGCCTCGGGCGAGTAGGCGGGCTGGGTCCGGGTGAGCCGGTCCGGGTGGTCGCGCCAGCGCAGCAGCACCTCCGGCAGGTTGGAGAGCCTGGCTCCGCGGGCGAGCAACTCCATCCAGAGGGCGTAGTCCTCGGGCCAACCCGAGTCCCGCCAGCCGCCGGCCTCGCGCAACGCCGCAGTGCGAATCATCGCGGCGGGGTGGACCAGGGGGCTCTCGACGAACCGGTCGCGCACCACGCGCTCGGGTGACGTCAGGCTGTTGAGCCACGCCTCGTACGCGAGCAGGCAGGGCG
>CAZAIE010001606.1:0-1602 GCA_964485035.1 uncultured Myxococcaceae bacterium
GGGGCTGTTCATGTCGCGCAGCGCGCGGCTGGCGAAGGTGGAGACCGCGCTGTCCGAGGCCCGCCTCGACACCGCCGCGGAGCTGGCCGCGGAGGTGGTGCGGCGCTACGACCTGGCCGAGGCCCGCTACCTGAGCGCGCAGCTCGCGCCGCTGCGGGCGAAGCTGGCCGGCCTGGCCGGGGACCCGGAGGAGCTGAGCCTCCTCGCCCGCCACCCGGAGAAGGCGCTGGACCGCGCGCGGCTCACCACCGGGCTCTTCGCCGCGCTGGGCCGCGGGCTGCACCGCCTCGCCGCCGAGGCCGCGGAGCGCCAGTGGGTCACCGTGGTGGCCGGCCGCCCCACCGGCTGGCACTGGCTGCGCGCCGGCGAGCCCGAGCGGGCCAAGGCGGCGCTGGCCGCCGCCGCCGACAAGGGCCAGCTGGTGGGCGTGTGCCTGGCGATGCTGGGCGACCTCGCCCTGCACGACGGGCACTCCGAGGAAGCCCGGGAGCAGTACCGCCGCGCCTTCTGCACCGACCCCGCGGGGGTCCCGGTGGAGCGCATCGAGGACGAGCAGGTGCGCGGGCTTCTGGACGAGGCCCGCGGGCTGGAGCTGGAGCCACCCGCGGAGTGGGTGCCGATGGTGGGCTATGCGCTCGGCGTGTTCGGGCTCCCCGACCAGCCCGAGGGGCAGGGCGAGTGCCGCGAGTTCCACGCGGCCCTGCTCGACAACCGGGCCTCGAGCGACCCCTGGCCGAAGCGGCGCATGCAGCAGCTCGCGCTGGGGCTCTTCGAGCTGCTCTTCGAGTCGGGCCGCCTGTAGCCGCGCCGGCGCTCCCCCCGCTATCCTGCCCCCCACGCCGCGCGGACTGCGGTGCCGAGGGGGAAGCATGACCGACCGCCTGTCCCTGCCGCGCGAGAAGATCTCCTTCCTCTTCCTGGAGGGGGTCCACGACAGCGCCGTCGAGTCGCTCGCCGCCCGCGGCTACTACAACGTAGTGCGCAAGGCCAAGGCGCTGGACGAGGCCGCCCTCGTCGAGGCGGTGCGCGGGGTGCACGTCCTGGGCATCCGCTCGAGGACCCAGGTGACGCCCCGCGTCCTCGAGGCCGCCGAGCGGCTCTTCTGCGTGGGCTGCTTCTGCATCGGCACCAGCCAGGTGGACCTCGTCGCCGCGGCGCGGCGCGGGGTGCCCGTCTTCAACGCCCCCTACTCCAACACCCGGTCGGTCGCCGAGCTGGTGCTCGGCGAGGTGATCATGCTGATGCGCGGCACCTTCGAGAAGTCACTCCTGGTCCACCGCGGCGGCTGGGCCAAGAGCGCCAAGGGCTCTCGGGAGGTCCGCGGCAAGACCCTGGGCATCGTGGGATACGGGCACATCGGGTCGCAGCTCTCGGTGCTGGCCGAGGCCCTGGGCATGCGCGTCTGCTACCACGACGTGCAGAAGAAGCTCGCCCTGGGCAACGCCGTCGCCTGCGGCAGCCTCGACGACCTCTTGCGCGAGGCCGACGTGGTCAGCCTCCACGTCCCCGAGACCCCCGAGACCGCCGGCCTCGTCGGCGCCCGCGAGCTGGCGCGGATGCGCCCTGGCGCCTGCCTGGTGAACGCCTCGCGCGGCACCGTGG
>CAZAIE010001607.1:0-1600 GCA_964485035.1 uncultured Myxococcaceae bacterium
GGACGTAGGAGAGCATCTCGCCCGCTCTACAAGCCCGGCGAGACGGTGGGCCTCAAGGTCTTCGTCCGCGTCCGCAAGGGCGGCCCCGCCGAGGCCTCGCCCGACGTCCCCTTCGAGGTGCGGGTGAACGACGCCAGCGGCCGCGAGGTGGACAAGCGCCCGCTCAAGACCAACGGCTTCGGCACCGCCTCCTTCGAGCTGAAGCTGGCCAAGGACGCCCAGCTCGGCCAGTACACCGTCTACACCTACTTCCCCAGCCACTCCGTGCGCACCGACTACGGGCGATTCCGCGTCGAGGAGTACAAGCCGCCCGAGTACACCGTGAGCGTCGAGCCGGTGGGCAAACCCCGGCCCGGCGAGACCGTGAAGGTGAAGGTCGCTGCCTCCTTCTTCTTCGGCGGGCCGGTGGCCAACGCCTCCGGCCGGGCCATCGTCACCCCGCAGTACTGGTCGCACACCTTCAAGCCCTGGCCCGAGCTCGCGCCCGAGGACGGCTGGGCGGTGCCCTACGGCTACGGTGGGTACTACCCCCACCGCAGCTACGACGAGGACGGCCCCTCGCGCTACCGCCACTACCGGCCCCACTTCGGCGGCCCGGCGCAGACCCTCACCTTCAAGACCGACGCCGCGGGGACGGCCACCCTGGAGATCGCCCCGGACCAGCGGCTGGGCGGCGACCACTCGTACTCGGTGCAGGTGTTCGTCACCGACGCCTCGCGCCGCGAGGTCACCGGCATGGGGACGGTGAACGTCTCCGCCACCCCGGTGTTCGTGGACCTGCGCACCGACCGCCTGCTCTACAAGCCGGGCGAGCGGGTGAAGGTGGAGCTGCGCGCCGAGGACGCGAACGGAAACGCCGAGGCGCCGGCGGTGGAGCTGAAGCTGGTCCGGCTCGGCGCCCAAGGCGTCGCCGGGGAGATCCTCAAGAAGTCCGCGCAGCTCGCGGCGGGCAAGGGCACGGCCGAGCTGGACGCCGACGCCCTGGGCCCGGTGCGCGTCGAGGCGCGCGCCGCGGCCGACCCCTCGGGGCCGGTGCTGGCCTCCACCGACCTCTGGCTCACGAACGAGGCCCGGCCCATCGTCCCGCCCCAGGAGGGCTTCCTGCTCCTCGCCGACCGCACCCCGCTGAAGGTGGGCGGGACCGTCCGCGCGCTGGTGGTCACCCCGCGCCCCGACGGCCACGCCCTGGTCACCCTCGAGGGCGACCGCCTCTGGTCGGCGCAGGCGGTCCAGGTGCGCGGCCGCGCCCGTTTGGTCGAGCTGCCCCTGACCGGCGAGATGGTCCCCAACGTGTGGCTCGGCGCGGGGCGCCTGGAGCAGGGGCAGTTCTTCCAGACCCAGCAGCCGGTGGTGGTCAGCGGCAGCGACACCGCGCTCGACGTGCAGGTGAAGCTCCCCGCGCCCAAGGTCGAGCCGGGGACGAAGGTGCCGATGACCGTCTTGGTCGCCGGCAAGGGCGGCCCGGCCCCGGAGGTGGAGCTCGCCGTCGCCGTGGTTGACGAGGCGCTCTTCGCCATCGAGAAGCCGCGCAACGACTTCCTCTCCTTCTTCGCCCGCGCGCAGCAGGCCCTCCAGGTGAACACCACCGCGAGCGTCCACC
>CAZAIE010001608.1:0-1596 GCA_964485035.1 uncultured Myxococcaceae bacterium
ATCTTGAGCTGCCCGGTGATCCGCTGGCCGCCGTCCAGCTCCACGATGCCCAGCGTCAGCCGCACCAGCTCGAACTGGGGCGGCAGCGCGTAGGCGTGCGTGAAGGTGAGCAGCTTGCCGTTCTTGGGGAGCGGCACCGTGTCATAGACGATGTTGCCCTTCTCCCACTCGGTGTGGCCGCACTTCTTGCAGCGGGTGCGGTTGGGGTAGTGGACGGTCCCGCACTTCCGGCACTTGTAGCCCAGGATTTCTCGGATCATGGCTAGTCCCTCTTGAGAACCATGCAGACCACGTTGTTGCCGAAGCCGCCGAAGTTGCAGGTGAAGCCGACCTTGGCGTCCTTGACCTGACGGCCCTTCGCCTCCCCACGCAGCTGCGTGACGATCTCGTGGACGTGCGCGACCCCGGTGGCTCCCACCGGGTGCCCCTTCGCCTTCAGCCCGCCGGACGGGTTGATGGGCAGCTTCCCACCGATCTTCGTGAGCCCCTTCTCCAGCGCGAGGTGCCCCTCGCCCTTCTTGAAGAAGCCGCACTCCTCGCTCTCGACGATCTCCAGGATGGTGAAGGCGTCGTGCAGCTCGGCCACGTCCACGTCGGCCGGCTTCACCTTCGCCATCTCCATGGCCTTGGCCGCGGCCATCCGCACCGCGAGCAGGTCGGTGGGGTTCTCGCGGTCGTGCACCGTGTGCGTGTCGGTGCCCTGGCCCACGCCGGCGAGCTTGATCATCGGCTTGTTCAGCTTCTTGGCCACCTCCGCCGAGCAGAGCAGCACCGCCGCGCCGCCGTCCGAGACTGGGCAGACGTCGAAGAAGTGCAGCGGGTCGGCGATGGGCGGGTTGTTGGTGGCCGCGTCGGGCCCGTCGAGGATGCCCTCCATGGTGATGCGCGTGTGCACGTGCGCGAAGGGGTTGTGCATCGCGTTGTCGTGGTTCTTGATGGCCACCATCGCCAGGTGCCGGCGGGTGAGCCCGTACTTCTCCATGTAGAGGCGCGTGAACATGCCCGCGAGCGCGGGCAGCGTGACCCCGTAGATCTGCTCGGCGAGCGGGTGCGCCAGCGTGGCCACGAAGTCCGTGGCGTCGAGCTGGTTCACCTCGCTCATGCGCTCGGCGCCGCAGACCAGCACCGTGTCCATCATCCCCGAGGCGATGGCCATGAAGCCGGTCTTGATGGCCGAGGCCCCGGAGGCCGGACCGTTCTCGATGACCTCGGCGCCCGCCGGGTACAGCGAGAGGTTGTCGAGCACCGCGCTGGCGAGCCCGGTCTGGTGGTTGACGCGGCCCGCGCCCATGTTGGCGACGTAGAGGTGGTCCACCTTGTCCAGGCCGGCGTCCTCCATGGCCTGGGCGCCGGCGTACGCGGCGATCTCGACGAGCGGGTACTCCAGCCGCGTGAAGGTGGTGATGCCGATCCCGACGACGTAGACGTCACGCATGGGGCACCGCCTTCTTGCTTGGGCCGGCGATGATCGCCGGCCTCCCGATTTTCACGACGGCTCGCCGCATCACTCGACCTCGAGCTGGATCGCGGTGCGGGCGAGCACGTCGCCCTTGGCCGTGATCTTGCCGGTCTCCTTGGCTTCCTGGCTCGCGGTCT
>CAZAIE010001609.1:0-1594 GCA_964485035.1 uncultured Myxococcaceae bacterium
GGCGACCGCTTCGCCGCCTTCGCCGACCGCGTGGGCAGCCGGGTGCCGGACGAGCGGGAGTCGCTGGCGCAGGTGCGGGCGCGGGCTTGCCCGCTGCCTGGGAGAGCACCGCCACCAGCGCCGCCACGTCGTCGTTGGGCCGCTCGGCCGTGGCGAGGTCCTCGAGCAGCGTGCTCACCAGGTCGCCCGACTGCAGCAAGAGGTCGGTCGCCGCGGAGAGCGTCGCGCGCCCGTCCCGCGAGGCCTTGAGCAGGTCCTCGGCGGCGTGCGCCAGCTCCCCGATGCGCGGCAGGCCCAGCATGCGGGCCTCGCCCTTCATGGTGTGCAGCTCGCGGGCGACGTCCTCCGCCGGGCCCGAGGCGTGGGGGTCCTTCTCCAGCGCCAGCAGCGCGAGGCCAATCTTCTCCAAGCGATCCGCGGTGACGTCGCGGAACTTGGACAGAAGCGACTTGCGCAGGGCTTCGGTGTCCATGGAGGCCGGGCCGGGACTACTCCACCTGGAAGCGCTTGATCAGCTCGGCGAGACGCGAGGCGAGCTGCGTCAGCTCGCTCGAGGCACCCGTGGCCTGCTTGGACGCCTGGGTGGTCTGCCGCGTGACCTCTTCGATCTCGCCCATGCTCGCCACCACCTGCTCGGTGGCGGTCCGCTGCTGCTGCGTGGCGAGGTTGATGACCCGCGCCGCGTCGCTGGTCTCCTGGACCCCGGAGAGGATGCCGTCGACCGAGCCGGAGGCGACCGACCCCAGCCGCTCGCCCTCCTCGGTGGCCTTGCGGCTGGCGTCGGCGGCGGCCGCGGCGGCCTGCGTGGCCTCGCGGATCTCGGCGATGAGGTTCTTGATCTCCTTGGTCGAGTCCATGACGTTCTCGGCCAGGCGCCGCATCTCGGCGGCGACGATGGAGAAGCCACGGCCCGCCTCGCCGGCGCGGCTGCCCTCGAGCGCCGCGTTCAGCGCCAGCAGGTCCGAGCGGTCGGCGATCTCGTCGATGACGTCCACCACCGTGCCGATGCGCTCCACCCGCTTGGACAGCTTGGCGATGGACTCCACCACCGCGAGCCCGTCGTTGCGGATCTGCTGCATCGCGACCACGAACTCGCTGATGGCGCCCTTGCCGTTGCGCGCGGCGCCCAGCGTCTCCTCTGCCACGCGGGCCACGGCGCCGGCGTTCTCGGCGATCTGCGCGGAGGCGTGCTTGAGCTCCTCCATGGTCGCGGTGGTCTCGTGGATGGCCGCGGCCTGCTCGGTGGAGGCCGACTCGTGCTGGGTGGAGGCGGCGAGCACCTCGTGGGCCGAGGACGAGAGGCGCAGCGCCGCCTCGCTCATCTCGCGCACGAAGGTCCGCAGCGTCCCCACCACGCGGCCGATGCCCTCGACCAGCGGCTTGAGCGCGGGGTTGTCGGGGGCGTTGGTCTCCCACTTGGCGAGGTTGCCCTCCTCCACCAGCTGCACCAGCGAGACGATGGTCTTGTCGATGCTCTCGGCCAGGGCCTCCTCGCGCCGGCGGCTGGCGGCGAGGCGGGTCTGGGTGTTCTCCACCATCTGGTTGAAGGGCTCGGCGAGGTGGGCAATCTCGGGGTCGGAGAAGCGCCCGGTGT
>CAZAIE010001610.1:0-1592 GCA_964485035.1 uncultured Myxococcaceae bacterium
CTTCGGTCACGGCCATGGCGTTTGCTCCTGGGGAAGTGGGACGGGGGTGCATTTAGTCCCTACCGCGCGGCAACGCAACCGTTCGCGCCGGCCGGACGTTTGCCGAGGCTCCCCCGCCCCTCGGCTTGACGCGGCGTGGTTGGGCTTGTCCCGCCCCCCTGCGTTGGGCATGGTGTCGGCGTGCCTCCCCGCTCCCGGCTCCTGGCTCTGTTCGCGGCCCTGCTCCTGACCCATTGCGCGGCCGCGCGCCCGGCCTTCACCCGCTCGCCCTACGACCTGGTGCTGCGCGACCTGTCCGGCGAGCGGTTCGACCTCGCGCGGCTCGGGGGCCGGGTGGTCCTGGTCACCTTCTTCGCCACCTGGTGCTTCCCCTGCCTCGTCGAGCAGCCGTCCCTGGCCGCCCTCCACGAGCGCTTCTCCGGCCGGGGCTTCTCGGTGGTGGCGGTGGGCATGGACCTCGAGGGGCGCAAGGTCCTGGCCCCGTTCGTCGAGGCCCAGCGCGTCCCCTACCCCGTACTGCTCGCCGACGACGAGGTGCGGTCGGGCCGGTCGCCCTACGGCCCCATCCCCGCCCTGCCGACCACCTTCCTGCTCGACCGCACCGGCAAGCTCGTCGCCGCCTACGAGGGCCCTGCCGACCCGAAGGCGCTGGCGGAGCTGGTCGACCGCCTCACCCGCTGAACGCCTGCGCCGTCCCGCGGCCGTTTTCTTGCCAGCGCTCCGACCGCTGCTAGCCTCCGGGCTGTAGCACGCTGTTGAGCGAGGCCGCCCCCGATGAGCCCGACGAAAATCGCTGTCCTGGCCGCCGGGTTGGTGGCGCTGCTGCTGGCGGGGCTCTCCGCCGCCGACCCCGACGGGCTGCGCCGCCTCAGGCTCCGCCAGGGCGAGATCAGCCAGCTCCAGGACAAGCAGCGGGGGCTCGCCGCCGAGAACGAGGCGCTCCGCCGCGAGATCGCCGCGCTCTCCGGGGACCTGAAGGCGCTCGAGCGCGCCGCCCGCGAGGACCTGGGGCTGGTCCGCAGCAATGAAGTCGTCTTCACCTTCGAGCGCTGAGGAGGCCACGATGTCCCGTTCCGCCAAGACCAACCGGAGCGCCTGGGAGATCATCGGCCTGTACCAGCGCCCGGTCCTGCGCGGGCTGCGCCTGGGCTCGTTCCTGGGCGCAATCTTCGCGCTGCTCCTGGTCGCCACCGGGCAACTGCGCGACCTCTCCACCGCCCGCTGGTCCGACACCGCGTGCGTGGGGGCCATCTCCGCCGCGCTCATCGGCACCGTGCTGCGACGCATCCGGCGCTCGGCGCTGGGCCTCTCCTGCACCCTGCGCGACGACCTCGAGCTGGGGAGCGTGCTCATCGGCTCGGCCTTCCTGGTGGTGGAGCTGTTCGGGACCACGGTGTTCCCGGTCGTCTACCTGCTGATGGCCTTCCTGGTGGCCTTCCTCCCGCGGCGCTCCGGGGTCGCCCTGCTCGGGGTGGCGCTGCTCTTCGACGCCGCGCAGAACCTGCTGCCCCCCGCAGCGCACCCGGTGCTCTTCTTCAGCCACGCAGGCTTCCTCACCCTCTTCGCCGCGCTCTACCACGCCGTCCTGGCAG
>CAZAIE010001611.1:0-313 GCA_964485035.1 uncultured Myxococcaceae bacterium
GTGTGGCAGGGGGATGACGGGACGATTGCCCCGTCACCCCCTATGCCGATCGGGGCGGTGTGACCCTCGTCACGGAGATCGCGACAGGCCTGTCGTGCTTGGCGGATTCCACTGGGGGCGCGCCCTACCGTATCCCTCTGAGTGTTGCGGCACACGGCTTGCTGTGCGCCCGTCGGGCAAACGAGAGAGGGAGGCGAATCCATGACATCGAGACTCTGGGTCCTCGCGCTTGGCGCGAGCGTGGCCGCGTGTGCCAGCGGCGACTCGGCCAAGGAGTGGGGCGACTACCGCGGGGGGGCCGACGCGGGCACGC
>CAZAIE010001611.1:323-1590 GCA_964485035.1 uncultured Myxococcaceae bacterium
GCCCCGTCACCCCCTATGCCGATTCCCTCGGGGGGAGGCGTCATGACCGCCGAAGAGCTGGTGCCCGGGCTGGTGGGCCTGACGCTGTTCGGCGTCCCTGCCGGTTTCTTCGGTTGGCTCCTGGCCCGCGCCGTGGCGAGCCGGGGTTGGCCCACGGTCGAGGGCACGGTCACCCGGTCGGTGGTCCAGAAGGGTCGCAAGGACCAGGCGAGCGCAGTGGTGGTCTACGAGTACGAGGTGGAGGGGCGGCGCTACACCTGCGACCGCGTCTGCTTCGGCGACTTCCTCGACCTGAACCGGGCGGACGCCGCCAGTACGGTCGCGAGCTTCCCCCAGGGCCAACGAGTCACCGTCCGCCACCACCCGACACGTCCCGCGGTGGGCACGCTGCGCACGACGGTCTCCGGCTTCCTGGTCCTGTGGCTGCTGCTCACGACCAGCGCCGCCGCGGCGATCGCCTGGGGCGTGTTCGCGGGCTAGCGCCTCACGGGGTCCGCGCCCGGAAGGGGAGGCCCTCGTCCGAGAAGCGCTCCCACTGCTTGTTCTTGCCCTTCCCCAGGACCATCGTCCCGGAGAACCCTGGCGCCGAGTAGCTGTACCGCACGCACTTGTCGTAGTTGAAGCACTCCACGTCCTCGAGGAACTTGTAGACGGCCTCGGTGGCGGGTGGCGCGCGCTCTCCCCGGGGGCCCACCATCCCGGAGGTCCCGTAGGGGTAGGCGAGGAACAGCTCCTGCTCGCTCGGCAGGTCCTTGAAGGACGTGGCGACGACGAGAGCGAGGACCAGCAAGATCCCCGCCCCGACCCCGAACGCCGCTGCGCGCCGCTGCTCCGGTGCGAGGTGCCCCAGGAGCGGGAGCGGCTCGGTGATGACTCTCGGGCCGGTGTCCGCCGGGCCGTTCGCCTTCCCCTCGGTTCTCGCGTGCTGCCGGCTGAAGGCGCCCGGGGGGAGCGGCTTGCCATCCTCTTCGCCGGTCGAGGGGCCGTCGTCCTCGTCCACCTCGTCCAGGTCCAGGACCCGGGTGCTCTCCGCCGGGGCAGGGGGCTTCGGCTCGCCAGGCGGTTCCTCGGCCCGTGCAAACCCCTTGGTCGGGCGCTTGGGGAGGCTCTGGCTCTCCCACATTCCTTCCTTGGGCGCCGGCTTCGGGACTACCGGCGGCGAGAGGACGGTGGCGGTCGGGTCGACCTTGGGCCCCGGGGCGGGCGCGGGGTCCTGGAAGGCGGGTGCTCCCACCGCCGTCGACACAGCATCGAAGTCGCCAGCGGC
>CAZAIE010001612.1:0-1590 GCA_964485035.1 uncultured Myxococcaceae bacterium
GTCCTCGACCCAGACCTGCCCCGACTCGTCCACGAAGAAGCGGCAGTGCTTGCGCGACACGCCGTTGTCGCCCAGCACCACGTCGTTGCCAGCCTCGCGGCCGACGCTCAGCTCGGAGTCGACGTTCTTGCGCTGCTCGCTGCCGTCTCCACCTTGGAAGATCAGGGTAGGCATCTTGCTGCTACTCCTCCCGGAAGATGTTCATGTTGACCGGGATGCCGCGCCGCTGGAGTTCGTCGTAGAACTTGGGCACGAAACCGGTGGCGATGAAGCGGCCGCGGACTCGGTTGTTCTCGTCGAAGCCCTCCTGCTTGAAGATGAAGATGTCCTGCATGGTCACCACGTCCACCTCCATGCCGGAGATCTCGGTGATGTAGGCGATCTTGCGGGAGCCGTCGGAGAACCGGGTCTGCTGCACGATGATGTTCACCGCGCTGGCGATCTGGTCGCGGATGGCCTTCAGCGGCAGCTCCATGCCGGACATCATCACCATGGTCTCCATGCGCGCCACCGCGTCGCGCGGGGTGTTGGCGTGGAGGGTGGTGAGCGAGCCGTCGTGGCCGGTGTTCATGGCCTGGAGCATGTCCAGCGTCTCGCCGGAGCGACACTCGCCGACGATGATGCGGTCGGGGCGCATACGCAGGCAGTTCTTCACCAGCTCGCGGATGGTGATCTGCCCCTTTCCTTCGAGGTTGGGCGGGCGGGACTCGAGCTGGATCCAGTGGTCCTGCGAGAGCTGCAGCTCCGCCGCGTCCTCCACCGTGACGATGCGCTCGTCCTCGGGGATGAAGTTGGAGACGATGTTCAGGGTGGTCGTCTTGCCCGAGCCGGTGCCGCCCGAGATGACCATGTTCTTCCTGGCCTTGACGCACATCTCCATGAACTCGGCCATCTGCGGGGTGACCGTCTTGAACCTGATCAGGTCCTCGATCTTCAGCTTCTCGCGCTTGAACTTGCGGATGGTGATGGACGGGCCCTTCAGCGCCAGTGGGGGGATGATGGCGTTGACGCGGCTGCCGTCCTTGAGGCGGGCGTCGACGAGGGGCGACGACTCGTCGATGCGGCGGCCGATGGGGGCCACGATGCGCTCGATGACGCCGAGGACCGCCTGGTTCGAGGAGAAGGTGCGCTCGGAGAGCGTCAGCTTGCCCTTCTTCTCGATGTAGATCTGCATGGCGTGGTTCACCATGATCTCGCTGATGTCGTCATCGGCGAGGAACGCCTCGAGAGGCCCGAGGCCCAGGGCCTCGTTGAGGACGTCGGTGACCAGCTGCTCGCGCTCGAACTCCTCGTCCAGCTCCCCGTCCGCCTCCATCTGGTCGAGGATGTCGCGGATCGACTTCTCGGTGCGGCTCCACAGCTCTTCGTCTCCGAGCTTGTCGATGTCCAGCCGGCGCAGGTCCATGTACTCGATGAGCCGGTCGTGGACCTCCTTCTGGAGCTGGTTGTAGCGGATGATCTTCGGGTCGAGCTTCTTGCCCGAGTCGCGCGCCTTCATGATGTTGCGCTTGGGCTTGCCGTCGTCGGCCGGCGCTTGGCCACCGCGGCCGGACGCGGCCGGACGGTTGGCGAGCGGCGGCCGACGACGGC
>CAZAIE010001613.1:0-1587 GCA_964485035.1 uncultured Myxococcaceae bacterium
CGCGAAGCCGTCGGCCTGCACTCCCTGGTGCGTCCAGGTGGCCCACTTCGCGCTGAGGTCGTCGTCCGCGGCGCTGCCCCCGATGATCGCCGTCTGCTTGTCGAGCGCACCGAACGCGCCCTCCAGCAGCGCCTCCTCGTCGCCTGGGGTCGGGTGGACCAGCGCGAAGCGGGCCTGGGCGCCCGTCATCCCTGCCGCGGCGAGGGCAGCTTTGGCGGCGCGCTCGCCCGCGGCCCGACCGCCGGCCTTGTCGGTGAGCGCCGTGCCGAACCGGAAGCCGTCGCCCACCAGCCAGAAGCCCGCGACGGCACCAGGATGGAAGCCGGTCCCCGTCCCCACCGCCACCGAGGAGGTCGAACCCAGGAGCGGCACGCCCGGCAGTCCGCCGATCAGTCCGCGGCGCAGCGCCTCCGCCCCGTGCCGCACCGAGTGGTCGATCAGCCCGCCGCGGACGGTGAGGTTCCCGGCGCCCTGCTTGAGCTGGGCGAGCGTCTCCTCCACGGCCATCGCGGTGTCTGCAGCCTGGCTCAGTGTGACGACGACGTTCGAGGCCATCCCGTTCCCCCATGGTGCAGTGAGTGCCGGATCCATATCGGCTTCGCCCCGGGCGGGAAACCCCCGTTGGGTGACGTCGTGGGCATCCGCACTAGACTGCCGCTCCAGGTAGGCCGATGGACTTGCGAGAACACATCGAGACGGCAGCCAAGCGGGCGACCGACGTCGTCCGCCGACTGAACCTTGGCCACCCGGTCCCCTCCTCCGATGCCGAGTCGCTGCTGGAGCTCGAGCCGCATGCGCTCGCGGTGGTCGCCCAGCGGCTGCGCGCGTGGGCCACGCTCTCGCCAGCGGGCGCACTGGTCTGGGCCGCGAGCTCCTCCCTCGGCGTGGACGCGATCGTCTCCCTCCAGCGCAGCGGCCGCGCCCGCGAGGCGGCACTGCGACGGCTCTCCGAGCAACGCGACGGCAGGGAGATCCCCTTCTTGCTGCTGCGACTGGACGACATCGTCCCCGAGGTCCGGGCGCTCGCGGGCGAGGCTGTCCGTGCACGGCTGGTGCCTGCGCACGCGCTCCAGTTCGCGCACAGCTTGGGGTTGGTGGGGGTGCTGGGTGGGCGCCAGCGAGGCCAGGCGGTGCGGGCGGTGCGCGAGTTTTTGGCGGCGCCGGCCCAGCGCCCCGCGCTCGCGACCCTGTTCGACGCCGACGACCCTGCCCTCCGCCTGCAGGCCTTCCGCCTGGGAGTCGAAAGCGATCCCGAGATCGCGCTCAGGGCTCTGGCGGACCCCGTGCCGACGGTCTGGCTCTGGGCAGCGAGGACGCTGTGCTCGGGCCAGGTGCCGGTGGAGGTGCGACGACGCGGGCTGTCCACGCTGGAGGCCAGCCGTGCCCCGCGCGTGCGCCTGATGGCCCTGCAGGCGATCGCGCGCTCACCCGAGGAGCTCGAGCAGCGCTGGCTCTTCGACGCGCACTCCAGCGTCCGCTACGAGGCGCGGGTGCGGCTGAAGGCGGCGTTGCCCGAGCTGCCGTACTCGCGCCCGCGGGAACTGGCGACGGGGCTGCTGCGCTCGCCCTCCACGCCGAGCGCCTGGT
>CAZAIE010001614.1:0-1587 GCA_964485035.1 uncultured Myxococcaceae bacterium
GGCGCCGGCGCCTGCATCCACGAGCTTTACGTGGGCTGCCTGGTGGGCGAGGCCTGCGTCGCCTCCGGCACCGCCGACCCCGAGAACGAGTGCCGCGCGTGCGTGCCCTCGACCAACACCTCGGCGTACGTGGACGCCGCCAAGGGCGTCGCTTGCGGCGACGACGGCAAGGCCGAGACGCTCGACGTCTGCGACGGCTCCGGCGCCTGCACGCACCCCATCAAGGGCCAGTGCACCATCGACGGCAAGGTCGTGGACGGCGGCACCGCGAACCCGGAGAGCATGTGCCAGGTGTGCGACCCGTCGGTGTCCACCACCGGCTGGAGCAACCGCATCGTCGACTACCCCTGCACCTCCGACGGGCTCTCCTGCACCGCCGACCACTGCGACGGCCAGGGCAGCTGCATCCACGAGCTGTACACCGGCTGCCTCATCTCCGGCGCGTGCGTGGCCGAGGGCGCGGCGGACCCGGCGAACGAGTGCAAGGCCTGCGTGCCTCCAGTCGCCACCGACGCCTACTCGCCCAAAGCCGCAGGCGTGGTCTGCACCGACGACGGCGAGGCCAAGACCCTGGACGTCTGCGACGGCGCCGCGGCCTGCGTCCACCCGCTTCGGGGCCAGTGCGCCATCGGCGGGGCGAGCTTCGACACCGGCACCGCGAACCCGGAGAACCCCTGCCAGTGGTGCGACCCGGCCACCAGCAGCGTGACCTGGACCAACCGGCCGGCGGCGTTCCCCTGCACCTCGGACGGCCTCTCGTGCACCCTCGACGTGTGCGACGCCGCCGGCGCCTGCCTGCACCAGCTCACCTCGGGCTGTGTCATCGACAAGGCCTGCGTGGCC
Organism: uncultured Myxococcaceae bacterium; assembly: GCA_964485035.1. Classification (GTDB taxonomy): domain Bacteria; phylum Myxococcota; class Myxococcia; order Myxococcales; family UBA5297; genus CAZAIE01. Next base: position 844 of record CAZAIE010001614.1, read on the forward strand.
AAGGACGCGCTCCATCCCTCCAACGACTGCTTCGCCTGTGTGCCCGACCTCTCCACCACCGCGTGGAGCATCAAGCCGGGGACTCCCGCCTGCGAGAACGCGTGCCTCGCCGACGGGGACTGCGCTGCGACGTCGTACTGCGCAGTGGACACCGCTCCGGGCAGCGTGTGCCGGCCAAAGCAGGAGGTGGGCACCGCCTGCACCGAGGACAAGCAGTGCGGCAGCGGGAAGTGCCTGGAGGACCGGTGCATCGGGCTCCAGCTCGCCGGTGGCTGCGGGTGCGGACAGGGCAGCGGCCCCGAGCTCGCTGCGCTGGCGCTGGCCGCGCTGGTGCTGGTCCGCCGCCGCCGGAGCCCGCTCGCGAAGTGATCACCCGGAGGCGCCCGCCGCAGGTGCGGCGGGCGCCCCTCCTGACCTCCTGACGCTCCCTCCACGACGAGGGACGAGGTGACCCCATGAACGCCGCACGAGTTGCTGCCGCCGCGCTCGCCGCGATCCTGACCCTGGTGCCCCAGCCGTCCGCGGCACAGGTGCAGGTCGACGGCTTCGCGCTGCAGGTCCACGAGCCCACGTACTCCGGTGACCGCTTCTTCGCCGCCCCCGACGCCACGGTGTCGGGCCGGCTCTCGCCCGCCGTGAAGCTGACCTTCAACTACGCGAACCAGCCGCTCCGGGTGGTGAACGCCGCCGACGGCAAGGAGATCCCCGACGGCGGGCTGGTCCGCGACCAGCTCTACCTGAACC
>CAZAIE010001615.1:0-1586 GCA_964485035.1 uncultured Myxococcaceae bacterium
GTGCAGGCCCTGGCCGCGGCGATGCCGGTGCTGCAGGACGAGCGGCTCACCGCCCGCCTGGCCTGGCTGCTCGACGACGCCGAGGCGGCGGTCCGCGCCGCGGCCTTCGACGCGCTCCAGCAGCTCGCCCAGGGCAAGCCCACCGCGCTGTTCTCGCTGGCCGAGGGCGCGCTGCGCTCGGCGCAGGAGGACGTGCGCGTCCGCGCCCTCCAGATCCTGGTGAAGCTGGGCGGTCCGCAGGGCTCGCCCGAGGTCGCCCGCCAGGCCGACGCGCTGCTCGGCGACGCGCTCGACGACGAGGCCCCGCAGGTCCGCAGCGAGGCCTTCCGCACCCTCTGGGCCTGGCACCCGAACGACCCCGACGCGCCGCTCACCCGCGGCGCCCGCAGCCGCCACGGCGACGTGCGCGGCGAGGTGGTGAAGGAGCTCGCCCGCCTGCAGCGCAAGTACCCGCGCGCCGACGAGATGCTCCTCGCTCTCTGCCGCGACGCGGTCGCCGCGGTGGCGCTCGCCGCCTATGACGTGTTCACCAAGGACGGGGACAAGGACGCCGCCGAGAAGGCGCGCCACCGCAAGCGCCCCGAGGTGCACCTCGCGGCGATGGCCTCGCCCCGTCCCGAGGTCCGCGCCCGCGCGGCCCAGGGCTGCGTGCATGCCCCCGCGGCCGCGCTGCGCGTGAGGCTGGTCGAGCTCATCCGCGAGGACCGGCCCGAGGTGTTCCTCGCGGCCATCGAGGCCTACGACAAGCTCCTTCCCCGCGAGCAGGAGGGCTTCGTCGCCGCCTTCGCGAGCCCGTACTGGGAGCTGCGCGTGCGCGCCGCCGAGCTGCTCGGCCAGCGTCGCGACGACCGGGCCACGGCGCCGATGCGCGCGCTTCTGGTGATCCCCAAGGGCGACCTCAACCGGCCGACCGATCGCCTGCGCCAGCGCGCCGCAGGGGCCATCGCCGACGCGGCGGACCCCAAGGCCATCTCCTTCCTGCAGGCGCTGCTCGAGGACGACGACCCGCTGGTGCGCGAGATGGGCGCCCGCGGCCTGGCCACGGTCTGCCCGCCGGGCGGCGAGCAGCCGCTGGTGGACGCGCTGGCCCACGCCGACCTCCCCGTCCGCAGCTGGGCGGCCGAGGGCCTGGCGCGCCTGGGCGACTCCCGCGCGCTCCCGGTGCTGGCCGGGACTCAGAAGCACGAGCACCGCCCCATCCGCATCGGCGCCATCCTGGGCTTCGTGGCCCTGGGCCCGGACGGCGTGCGCGGCCTGCGCCAGGCGCTCTCCGACCCGGAGCGCGAGGTGCAGGACCTGGCGCTGGCGATCATCGTCGCCCGCGACCTCGCGCTCGCCGAGGCGGGGCTGGCTCCCGACCTGCTGCTCTCCACGCTCACCGCGGCGCACCCCGAGGTCCGCTTCGCGGGCGCGCGGGTGCTGGAGCTGCGGGCCTCGGGCGCCTCGCTCGCGGCGCTGGCCAGCGAGCTGGTCGGCCCGCGCAAGCCGGAGAAGGCAGGCGACCTGAAGGACTGGCCGAAGGAGGAGGTCCGCGCGGCGCTGCAGCGTGCGCTGGTCGGCAACCTCGCGAGCGACCACCCCGGGCG
>CAZAIE010001616.1:0-1585 GCA_964485035.1 uncultured Myxococcaceae bacterium
GTCGAGAGGGTGGGCTTCTTCTGCCTGGACGTGACCGACCAGCGGCGCGCGGAGCAGGAGCGGATGGCCCTGCAGGCGCAGGTGCAGCAGACCCAGAAGCTGGAGAGCCTGGGGCTGCTGGCCGGCGGCATCGCCCACGACTTCAACAACCTGCTGTGCGGGATGCTGGGGAGCGCGGAGCTGGCGCTGGCGCAGCTGACTCCAGCCCACCCTGCGCGCTCCGACCTGGACCTCACCCGCGAGACCGCGCAGCGGGCGACGGACCTGTGCAAGCAGCTGCTGGCCTACTCGGGGAAGGGCCGGTTCGTGGTCGAGCCGCTGGACCTCTCGGGGCTGGTCGAGGGCATGTCCCAGCTGCTCACGCTCTCGGTGACCAAGAAGGCCATCCTGCGCTACCAGCTCGAGAAGGGGCTGCCCACGGTGGAGGCCGACGCCACGCAGTTGCGGCAGATCATCCTCAACCTGGTGATCAACGCGTCCGAGGCCATCGGGGAGAAGAGCGGGGTGGTGACCATCGCCACCGGGGCCATGGAGTGCCAGGAGGACTACCTGGCCACGGCCTACCTGAAGGAGACGCCGCGGCCTGGGACCTACGTCTACCTCGAGGTCTCGGACACCGGTTGTGGCATGAGCGAGGACGTGCGGCGGCGGGTGTTCGACCCCTTCTTCACCACCAAGTTCACCGGCCGCGGGCTGGGGCTGGCGGCGGTGCTGGGCATCGTCCGCGGGCACCGGGGCACGGTGAAGCTGTACAGCGAGGTGGGTCGGGGCAGCACGTTCAAGGTGCTGCTCCCGGCGAGCGAGGCGCGGGCGCACCCGCCGGAGCACGACCCGCGGCTGGCGGAGCGGTGGCGCGGCGAGGGCACGGTGCTGCTGGTGGACGACGAGGAGACGGTGCGGGCCATCGGCGCGAGGCTGCTGCGGCACTTCGGCTTCGAGGTGCTGGTCGCCCGGGACGGGCGCGAGGGCGTGGAGGTCTACCGGGCCCACCACCCGCGCATCCGCTGCGTGATCCTGGACATGACCATGCCGCACATGAACGGGGAGGAGGCCTTCCGCGAGCTGCGGGCGTTCGACCCCGCGGTGCGGGTGGTGCTCACCAGCGGCTACAACGAGCAGGAGGCGACCAACCGCTTCGCGGGCAAGGGGCTCGCGGCGTTCGTCCAGAAGCCCTTCCAGCTCGCGACCATCTCCGAGACGCTGCAGCGGGTGCTGAGGGAGTAGGGCATCCCGAAGGACGCAGGCGTGCACCGGCCGCCGGGGGCTGAAGCGCCCCGGCTCCGTCTGGCACGGAACGAGCTCCGATGAAGTCCGCTGAAGCGGACTGGGGGGCCTCGACCCGGCCGTCCCTCGCCCGAACTCGCCTCTCGTTGGAGTGCCGTGGCGCTTCTCTCGAGGAGCCCGCAAAGACCGAGCCCGCGACCTTTTCGGGGCCGCGGGCTCGATCGCGTCCGGCTCGGTCGAGCTACTTCACGACCTTGAACTCGATGCGGCGGTTCTTCGCCCGGCCGGCGGGGGTCTTGTTGTCGGCGGTGGGCTCGTCGGGGCCGGCGCCGCGGGCGGTGATGCGGGCGGCGTCCACGCC
>CAZAIE010001617.1:0-1585 GCA_964485035.1 uncultured Myxococcaceae bacterium
CACCGGCCACTTCTGCAGCATCGAGACGTCCACCGGTCCAGCGGGGGTCTCGAGGCGGACCAGCGGCTCCTCGATGGTGTAGCTGGACTCCTGCGCCACGGAGACGACCGTGCCCGAGACGCCCGGAGGGACGAGGACCTTGTGCCTCACCAGCGCCGTCTCGGGGAGCACGCCCAGCGGCTGGCCTCCCGTCACGGACTGGCCCGTGCGGACCAGCGGGGTCCAGGCCCACCTCCGCGTCCGGTCGAGGGGATCGGCCTTGTCGCCGCGGCGGATCCAGGTGCCGGCCTGGGCCATCAGGGCCGGGAGCGGGCGCTGGATGCCGTCGTAGATGTTGCCGATGAGCCCCGGGCCCAGCCAGAGCGAGAGCGGCGCCCCGGTCCGCTGCACGGGCGCGCCGGGACCGAGCATCGCGGTGTCCTCGTACACCTGCACCGTGGCCACGTCCCCGTCCTGCCGGACGACCTCGCCGACGAGCCCCAGGTCGCCGACGTGGACCACCTCGTAGAGGGAGGCTTCGGCCATGCCCGCCACCGCGACGACCGGTCCGCTCACGCGGATGACGTGGGGAGAGGAGGTCACGAGCCGTCCTCCGCGAGCCCCGCCTCGACGAGCACGCGTCCGCGCAGGCGGGGCCAGAGGCGCTCCAGCCGAAAACCAAGGCGATTGTCCCAGCGCTGTCTTCCCTCGGCGTCGCGCACGAGGACGCCCCCTTCTTCCGATCCCTGCTCGAGCGTGAGATCCAGCGGTCCCCGCCCCGCGCGCCGGACGATCTCGGCGAGCAGCGCCGGCCCAGCGTCCTGGCGGTCGCGCGGAGAGACCACGAGGACGAACACCCTCCCCTCCATCCGGGCCAGCGCCTCCGCTGCGAGGCAAGCAAGGACCGACTGCCGTCCGGCCCGGTCGCACTCCGACTCGAGCGCCCCAGCGGCCTGCGCCCGGATTTCCTCCAGCAATGCCGCCCGGCGGTCGGCCCGCATCCGCTCCACCTCGAGCGGCAGCGAAGCCAGGGCGACCTCACGAATGCGCGCCGCCTCCGCGCGCGCCGCGGCGAGCCGGGAGTCCCGATCTCGCGCCGCCTCGGCCTGGGCCTGCGCCAAGAGACGTGCTGCCTCTGCCTGCGCCGCGGCCCGTAGTGCCTCGGCTCGCGTGCGCGCCTGCGCGAGGATCTCTGCCTGGATCGTCGTCAGGCCTGCCTGCTCCTTCGCCCGTGGGTCTCTGGCGGTGGCCATCTCTCTGCCTCCGGACAAAGGTCAGACCTCGGCGATGAGGGGGTGCGCTTGCTCCTGCTTCACCTGCTCCACTTGGGCACGGATGAGATCGGCGACCTGCCGCGCAAGGAGGACGAGCCCGCAGTCGTTGCGCGCCAGCGCGGCCGAGAGCGCCGCCGCCGCCGCGGGCGCATCGCCCACCACGACCGACTCCACGCCGGCGAGGCGGAAGCCACGCACCGTCTCCGCGTCGCCGATGCACACGAGGGTCATCACGCCCCCCGACCTAGATCTTCTGCAGCATCATCATGGAGATGACGAAGCCGAGGACCGCGAGCCCCTCGGCCAAGGCCACGAAGAGGAGGCTGCGGACC
>CAZAIE010001618.1:0-1583 GCA_964485035.1 uncultured Myxococcaceae bacterium
CGGCTTTTCACTGGGATGGAACTCCGCTCTTCTGCCACCCCTCCCCTCATGCAGGGACCGCGGTGTTGCTGGCGGCCTGGGAGGTGGTGGGGATCCTGAGGCAGTTCCTTAACTGGAGTTAAGGAATGCCCGGCTCTTCCCGGGGCGGTCCTGCCGTCCTTTGACCGGGAGCGGGCACGTCTTCGGCAGACGGGCTCGGGGCCCAGTGGACTGGACTCTTCCCCTTCGAAGCCCGCGGCTCCATCTAGGAGAGAGCTCCCGCGTTGATCAGCCCCACCGAGAGCGAGACCACGCCCGCGAATGCCCCCACCGCCACGTTGTCGTCCGCCAGCGCCTGGGCCAGGCCCTTGAAGCCCACCCCCAGCAGCAGCCGGACCAGCAGCTGGACGAGCATGGCCAGGACGCCCCAGGCGACGAAGTACTGGAGCTTGTTGGCGTGCCACGCGCTCGAGGCGAGGGTCAGCGAGAAGCCCACCAGCGCCCCACCGAAGGAGAGCGCGACCGCCACCTTCCCCTCCCGGATGAGGCGGAACTCGGCGAGAGGGGTCAGGAGGACGTAGGCAGCCGAGAAGGAGAGGAGCAGCGCCAGTCCGCTCCCGAGGTACGTCAGGTAGCCCAGGAACGCGGGCAGGTAGGTCTCCATGGTGGCCTCCCTCAGAATCCGAAATCGGCACCACTCGGTAACATGCCAGGGCCTCGACGTGCCACCTTCGCTGCCACCCACCTGTGCTGGCCGGGGCCGGCCGCTGGGGCTAACTTCGCGCGTCATGCGCACCGCTCACTCGTCCCTGGCCCTCGGGGCCCTCCTCCTCGTCGCCTGCGCCCGCGAGCCGGCCTGGAAGACCCTTCCTCCCGGCGCGCTGCCGGGCGCTCCCACTGTTGCCGGCTCCCCGGCTCCCGTTCGCCGTGTCTCTGCAGCGCCGGTCATCGACGGGAAGCTGGACGAGCCCGGGTGGGCCGCCGCCACGGCGCTGGGCCCGCTGGTGGACCCGGGGATGGGCGAGGCGGACCGGTCGCGACTCGCGGGCACCTTCGTCCGTGCCGCGTGGGACGACCGCGCGCTGTACCTGGGCTTCGTGGTCCCCGACAAGGCGCCGGACGCGCCCTTCGGCCCCGCCGAGACCGACCCGCACCTCTGGGAGCGGTCCAGCGCGGTGGAGGTGATGCTCCAGCCCGGCGACCCGGGCGACAACCGCGAGTACTTCGAGATGCAGTACGACACCGCGGGGGCCGCCTTCGACACCCGCTGGGACGACTACAACGCCCCCATCACCGACGGGCCCGCGGGCAAGGTCTTTGGCCACCAGGACTGGTCGAGCCAGGCCGTACGCAAGGCGGTGGTCTTGGGGCGCGGCTACTCGCTCGAACTGGCCATCCCCTGGACCGCCCTCTCCTCGAGCCGGGTGGCGGTCCCGCCGCGGCCGGGAGACGTCTGGCGGCTGAACCTCTACGCCTTCCGCGACGGGCAGGGGGTCGCCAACGCCTGGTCGCCGCTCTTGCGCCAGGGCAACTTCCACCGCGCCTCGCGCTTCGGTCGCATCCAGTGGGCCTACCCCGGTGAGCCCTTGCCCGCGACCTCCGGC
>CAZAIE010001619.1:0-1582 GCA_964485035.1 uncultured Myxococcaceae bacterium
AGGTCCACCAGCTCCTCCAGCGGCACCTCGGAGAGGTAGCTGCGCAGGTGGGCGGTGGCCGCGTCGCCGAGCGCCGCGACGGACATCGCCTCGGGCTGGAGCGGGAGGACGTAGAACGACGAACCCATGGGCGGGCAGCTTCTCCCGCTCCCCCTGCGCTGTAAAGACTCCCTGCCCGGGCCGGGAGCGGGAAACCCCGGGCGCGTTGACGCCGTCCCACCCGCGGCCTAGCTTGCGCGCGATGCTCGTCCTGCGCGGATTCTCTGAGGCCAAGGGGAGGCTCGACGGCTGCGCCGTCGCGCTGGGGAACTTCGACGGAGTGCACCGGGGCCACCAGGCCCTCTTCGCCGAGGCGCTGCAGCGGGCGCGCCGGCGCCAGGCGCTGGCGGTGGCCGCCACCTTCGAGCCGCACCCCGGCAAGGTGCTCTTCCCCGACCTCGCGCCCAAGCTGCTGACCCCGCTCGCACGCAAGCTGGAGCTGCTCGAGGGGGCGGGGCTGGACGCGGTGGTGCTGCAGCCCTTCGACCGGGCCTACGCCGGGCTCGCCCCGGGCGAGTTCCTGGACCGCGACCTCTTCGGGCTGGGCCCGCTGGACGTCATCGTGGGCCCCGACTTCACCTACGGCCGCGCCCGCGCGGGGACCGTGGACACGCTGCGCGAGGCCTGCTCCGCCCGCGGCGTGGGCTTCTCGCTCGCCCCCGCGGTGACCTGCGACGGCGGCGGGGTGGTCTCCTCGACCAAGGTCCGCGAGTTCGTCCTCGAGGGCCGGGTCTCGGCCGCCTCCCGCCTGCTGGGGCGCCCCTTCGACCTCACCGGGACGGTCGTCCGCGGCCTGGGGCGCGGGAGGACCTTCGGATTCCCCACCGCGAACCTGCACCCGGACAACGAGGTCCACCCGGGGATAGGCGTCTACGCCGTGCGCGCCTTCACCGCGGCCGGGGTCTTCGGCGGAGCGGCCAACATCGGCCGCAAGCCCACCTTCGGCGAGGACGAGGTGACCGTCGAGGTGCACCTCTTCGACTTCCAGGCCGACCTCTACGGCCAGCGGCTGGGGGTGGAGTTCCTCGAGCGCCTGCGCGGCGAGCAGCGGTTCGGCTCGGTGGACGAGCTGGGCAGGGCCATCGCCCGCGACTGCGCCCAGGCGCGCACGGTGCTCGAGAAGGCGCCTGCCCCAGGGCCGCTCTCGCCCCTCGCGCGCGAGCGGGGAGCGTTCGCTGGCTGACAGGGCCCTGCCGGCTCCCCCACGAGCCGGGGGCGTCCCCCCGAAGGATCGGCTAGACCCGGGGAACGGCCCGAGGAGCGCATGACCACGAGCGGACGAGCGATCCAGAAGGTGCTGCTGGTCGACGACGAGCCCGACATCCGCCGGGTGGGGCAGCTCAGCCTCGAGCTGGTGGGCCACTTCCGCGTCCTCCTCGCCGCGGGTGGGGAGGAGGCGCTGGACCTCGCCGCGAACGAGCGGCCCGACGTGATCCTGCTCGACGTGATGATGCCCCGCCTGGACGGTCCGGCCACCCTCGAGCGGCTGCGCGCCCGCACGGACACGCGCGACATCCCGGTCATCTTCATGACCGCGCGCGGT
>CAZAIE010001620.1:0-1581 GCA_964485035.1 uncultured Myxococcaceae bacterium
ATCCTGGCCAGAGACCGCGCCTGGCGCCAGACGGTGTCCGTGCAGCGGTTACCCAGCTGCTTGCGCCACTGGGAGACGAGCACCGGGTGGATGCCGAAACGCCGCGCGATCTGGGCGTGAGTCTCCAGGTCCTTGAGCGCCTCGAGCGCCACCTTCGCCTTGAACTCCGCCGTGTACCTCTTCCTGCTCGCCGTCATGTCCTGCTCCTCGGGTTGAGAGCAGGCCCGATCATAAAGAAGGGGGTGGTCCGAAAAACGGGGTCCACTTCAATCCCCTCATCAGACCAGCCCAAAGGCCAGCCGGAAGAACGCCAACGCGTGAACGAGTTCGCCAAATTTCTGCATGAGCGGCGCGAATTGCTCCTCCTTCATCCAGGGCAGAGCGCCGTAGTAGTACGTGCCCTGAAAGAACAGCGAATGCGTTCGCTTCTTCGAGGTATTCGCCTTGAGCTTTCGGTCCAGTCCGATCGCCTCGCCCGCGGCGCCGAGGAGGGTCAGCAGGACGGTCGCCATGGCGTTGATGAAGAGGATGCGGTCCCGGCGATCGGGACGACCGATGCGCACAGACGAGAGGCCCATTCCGAACCGAATGTCCTTGGTGTCCCGGAAGCTCTCCTCGATGGTGAAGCGACGCCCGTAGAGGTTGATGATCTCGCTCGCCGGCCCAACGAGGCTGCTGGCAATGAACCAGGGCTCTTTCATCTTCGGCTTCTGCACCGCCACCACCGTCGGAACTGGCGCGCTCTGGTTGGTGACCAGCGCTTCGCGCAGCACCGTGGCGCGACCGCTCGGGGAGAGCCACTCGCACGCTGGCTTGGCCTCTCCAGACGAGGCAGCCACGATGATGTTCCCGCGAAACCGGATGACGTAGTCGAACCCCAAGTCGGCCTTGATGTAGTCGTACAAAACCGTGTCGCCGAAACCGCGGTCTGCCAAGACCGTGACCTTCACTCCACTCGGCACCACTTCCTTCAGCCGCTCCAGGAGTTGGTCCTCGGTTTGGTTGCGGCGCCCGCGCAGCTCGGATTTGACCACGGTCTTCCAGAGCAGCGGGGTCGCACGACCGTGGTCGCTCACGAGGTGCAGCGCGAGCGTGGTCTGGTCGTCAGCGTCGTAGTCGGTCCAGTCGAGGGCCACGACGATCGCCTGCCGCTCTCCGATGACGTACGGGACCCAGGCCGAGAACAGCTGCCAGCTATCGACCGCCGAATTGCTGAGGAGCCGGTCGACCTGCTTGATGGCGTGCTTCGGTTCGAGGCTTTTCGCCTGCGCAAGCGACCGGCCGATCGCGGCGACTCCGAGGCTGGCGGCATGAATGACGCCAAGGGTCGCATTGGCGAGGGAAAGGACCCGCTTGGCGTGCAGATCGTCGCCCACCACGGCAGAGACGAACTCGTGGACGGCCTTCTCGGCAACAGGACTCGGTCGAGGTGCTTTCATCCGTCAGCATCAACCATATTCCGGTCGTCCCGCACAGCCCCCGATGAGGGGATCTCTCAGCCCCCCTGCCGCTCATGCCGATAGTCCGCCTTCACTCGATATTCGACGCACCCGACGAGGAGGGGATGGCTTGCAAAGTGGT
>CAZAIE010001621.1:0-1580 GCA_964485035.1 uncultured Myxococcaceae bacterium
CCAGCGCGTAAGCCCGGCTCATGGCGCCACCTCCCAGATGCCCACCACCGGCGCGTGGTCCGACAGATACAAGGGGTCGCTCTCGATGCCCGCGCCGGAGGCGGTCACCGTCGCTCCGGGCCCGGTCCCCCGCCCCACCGTCTGCAGCACGTCCGAGTCCAGCCAGCGGTCGGCCTTGCGCACGAAGAGGTAGTCCAGGCGGCGGTTCCAGGTGCCGCGCTCGCCGTTCGCGCCCACGGTGTCGGGCCCGATGACGCTGTGCGTGTACCAGTGGCTCTGCTCGGCCTCGGTGGTCCCGTAGCGCGCGAGGCCGATGACGTCCTGGAACTCGTCGAAGAAGGAACGCAGGTCCTCGGTGTTGTAGGGCGGCTGCTCGTAGGCAGTGCCCTTGGACTCCGGCGCCTCGTCGTTGAAGCCGCTGGTCTTCACCGAGCCCGGCGGAAGCGCGTTCAGGTCGCCGGCGAGGACGAAGGGAAGCGACTCCGCGCGCAGCAGCTCGAGGATCTGCTGCTGCTGCTTGGAGTTGGTGCGGTCCTGGTCGTAGGCCTCAGTGTGCACTGCGAAAATCGCGATGTCCCGGCCTCCGACGTCGAGGACTGCCCGCCCCACGGCGCGGTGCAGGTAGAAGGTCTTGGTGAGCACGTCCTGATCGGTGCGGTCCACCTGGGCGATGCGCTCGCTCTTGGTGATCGGCCAGCGCGAGAAGATGCAGTTCCCCATGTCCACGCGGCCCAGGCCCTCGTTGGGCACCGCGCGGGCCTGCCACACCGGGGTGTACGCCGCGTACTTGAGGGAGGTGTTCTCCACGATGCCGCGGACCATGTCGAAGTACGCCGAGCGCTTGGAGTTGATCTCGATCTCGTTGGTGACCAGGACGTCCGGCTGCACCTCCTCGATGAGGCGGTAGATGCCGGCCATGTTCTTCTCGACCTCGTCCAGCGTCATCACCGTGCGGTCGCCCCAGAGGTCGAACCAGAAGTCGATGCGGCCCGCGCCGTACTTCACGTTCCAGGTCATCACCTTCAGGCGCAGCGGCTGCGCCGGCGCGGGGGGCGGCGTCGCGTCCTCAGCAGCGAAGACAGGGAAGTCCTGGCGCTCCGGCCAGGTGGTGGCCGCCGGCTCGCAGGAACCGAGCGCGAAGCAGGCCAGCAGGAGCAGGAAGAGAGCGCTTCGGGGCATGGCGTCCTCGGGGGCGAAAACGCCGGGAGACTACCGCGGATGGCGGAGCACCGTCGGGAAGAGCACAGCCCCGCCGGCAGCGGCCGCCCGGCGCGCTTGACACCTCCGGCGGCGCCCCGTTATCTGCCTGCCCGCGACCTTCCCACTCCCGAACCACAAGGAGCCCACCATGAAGAAGTACGCCTGCCAGGCCTGTAGCTACGTCTACGACCCCGCCGTCGGCGACCCCGACAACAACATCCCGCCCGGCACCCCGTTCGAGAAGATCCCCGAGGACTGGGTCTGCCCCGACTGCGGCGTGGGCAAGGACATGTTCGAGCCCGTCAACGAGTGAGCCATCCCGGGCCTGCCCGGGCCCGCATCGCCCTCCCGTAGCCGCAGGCGTTCCCTGACGCCCTGCC
>CAZAIE010001622.1:0-1580 GCA_964485035.1 uncultured Myxococcaceae bacterium
ACGCTCGACCACGCGAGCCACGCCCGAGACCACCGGAGGAGGACGGGCCGGCTGCACGGGTCGGCCCTGGGCGGGCATGCCGGCCGGAGGGGTCCCCAGGCCGACGGGCGAGGGCATCCCGCGAGGAGGCGTGCCCAGCGTGGGCGGCGCTGGCCGACCCGAGGGGTCGGGCAGCGGGTCGTTCGTGTCTCCCCAGAGGTCCTTGGGGAAGGCTTCGCGCAGCTCCAGGAGCCGGCCCGGCCAGACGAAGGCCAGCCCGTCGCGAGACGCCTGGAGCTTGCCGGGCATCGCCTGGTTGTCGAGCAGCACCTCGATGGTGGCGAAGGACAGGGGTCCCCAGACCTTGCCCTGCTCGTTGCGGATCCAGAATTGCCGTGGTTCGTCGGCCATGTTCCCTCAGCAGTGGCGAGAAGATAGCAGACTCCCCCTCGCCCCGGGGCCGTCACGCGGGGAGCCGACGCCGGCCCGGCGCCGGCAAAGTCACCGACGAAGCCCGGCCCGCCGCGACCTCGGCCTCGAAGAACTCCAGCAGGTCCTGGGGACTGGTCTGCGCGGCGGTCTTCACCCTGCCGCTGCGGCGGCGCTTCACGCCCCGGGCACTGCCCTCCTGCACCAGCGCCGGGTGGTGCGCCCACTCCAGCACCTTCACCACCAGCTCCGAGCAGAACAGGGAGCGCGACGAGTGCCAGGGGTTGCGCCACTTGCGCCGCAGCCAGCGCCCCAGCATCACCACCGCCATCCCGAACAGCCCACCGAAGTCGTAGGCGGCCCCCAGCCACCGGCCCGCCTCGGGCATCGCCTGGTCCAGGGTATGCGCGGGAGAGAAGCACGCGACGATGGCGTTCGCGCGCTGGAACGCGTCGAGGGGGATGAGCCGCACTCCGAACTCGGAGGCCTCCAGCACCATCTCCTGGCCGAAGGGCTGGACCTCGAGCAGCAGCCAGGCGTGGCTGGTGCGGGACCCGGTGACCTTGCGGATGACCCAGGAGATGGGGTTGTTGCGGCTGGTCGAGAAGCCGACGCGGACCAAGGCTGCCTCCTCGCGATGGGCCGCAAGTCCAACGGATCTGCCGGCCGAAGGCAACCCGTGACGCAGGGGGTTTCTTGCTGGATCCCCGCGCAGCCGCTATCTTTTTTCGCTTCCATCCGCCTGGAACCGGGGCGTCGGCTGGCCTGGTTCGGAGGGGCGGCGAAGGGCGACCCCATGGACGTGCGCTGCGAGCACTGCCAGACCGAGTACGAGTTCGACGACGCGAAGATCACCGAAGCCGGGGTGACGGTGAAGTGCACCGTCTGCAACCACATCTTCAAGGTGAAGCGCAGGACGACGGGCGAGAGCCCGCTGTTCGACCTCGAGCCCCCCGCCCCGTCACTCCCGCAGGCGGCTCCCGGCGAGAAGCCGAAGGAGCGCGACTGGAAGGTCCGGCAGGCGAACGGGAACGTCTTCTCCTTCAAGGAGCTGACGACGCTCCAGAAGTGGATCGTCGAGCGCAAGGTCTCGCGCGACGACGAGATCTCCCTCACCGGCGAGTCGTGGAAGCGCCTGGGAAACATCGCCGAGCTGGCGAGCTTCTTCCAGG
>CAZAIE010001623.1:0-1579 GCA_964485035.1 uncultured Myxococcaceae bacterium
GCCCAGGGGGGCATCGGCGGGGCGGCCAGTGAGCGCATTGAGGAGAGCGGCTGCGGAGGCACGGGCCTGGGCGAGGGCAGCGAAGTCCGCGCGCAGGCGGGAGGCCTCGACGCTCGTGCGCAGGACGTCGAGTTGGGAGACGCGCCCGGTGGGGTACTGCGCCCGAACCGCCTCTGCCAGCTGCTGGACCAGCGCCAGGTGCTCTTCCCGGAGCTTGCGCTCCGCGTCGGCGCGGGCGAGGTCGGCGTGGGCCTTGCGGACCTGCGCGGCGATCTCGAGGGCGCGGGCGCGCTCGGCGTGCGTGGCCATCTGGGCTTCGGCGAGGCCGGCCCGCTCGCGGGCGTCGCGGCTACCGAAGGCCGGGAGGGTCTGCTCGAGCCCGAGCATGTGCATCTCGGCTTCCCAGGGGCGCTCGAGGGGGGCGTTCCAGAGCTGGTAGCGCAGCGACAGGTCAGGCAGGCGACCGGCCTGGCTGGCGCGGGCCTCGGCGGCCTGGATCCGTGCGCGGGCGGAGCGGAGCTCGGGGTTGTGCTCCAAGGCGCGCTCGAGCAGGAGGCGCAGGTTGGCGGACTGCTCGAGCGGGTCGGGGGACTCGGCGCGCACGGGCAGCGCGAGGAAGGCCAGGCAGGCAGACAGGCAGAGGGCACGCATCGCCGGGTGGCTTGAGCACGGTGCGTGCCACTCAACGCTGTCGCTAAATCGCTAGTCGTGACGGGGTCTTGTCTGGCTTGGCGGTGGCGTCGCGGCGCTGGCTGGACTCCAGTGTGTGACCGGGAGAGTCACACTGGGACCGGGGCGTGCGTGCGAGCAGCGCCAAGTGAAAAGCAGCGGGCGGGAGCCGGCCGCGACGGCTTGACTATTCTCGGCTTTGCTACCGTCTGAACCCCGCACCGAGGGATGGCGATGAACGAACGAACCGCAGTGCTGCTGGGCGTCGGCGCAGTGGTGGTTTCAGCCACGGTGGCGGCATCTGCCTGGGCTGGAGCGTGCGCCGGGGGACCCGTGACCGAGCGTTGGGAGTTGGAACTGATGTCGGTGACGGTTGATGAGCAGGTCGAGATGGACCGCTCGGAGTACGAGGCGATCCGCCTGTTCTTGAGCAGCCGCTCCGACGACGACGGCCTCCAACTGACGCTCCGGCATGCCGACGATCCGCGAATTCAAGGGATCCTGCTGGCTCCTCGAAGCACCGAAGACGCAGGAGTGGGTCGGTGAAGCCGCTCACATACATGTGCTTCGTATTCTTGGCCTCCATCGGTCTGTTGGGCGGTTGCATCCCCACCTGTCCGGAACCCGCTCCAGTCGAGGATCGGCTCTACCCCATTCGCCCTGGAATGTTCCGTGAAGTGGGGCGCGACGCCTTGCCCGACTTCGAGAAGCGGCCCCCCTGGCACCATCCATGGAGCGCTGAACTCACCGTGGAAGCGGCCTCCAGGGACGAGGTGCGGATCTCCTACGAAAGAGACGGGCGGCGGGTGGTCGAGACCTACCGCGTGCGGGAGCGGTCCCTCTACGACTCCTGGTCCGGGCGCTCGTTTCCGGCTGATGCCGCACCGTGACAGGGGACGGTCTTTGCGTG
>CAZAIE010001624.1:0-1578 GCA_964485035.1 uncultured Myxococcaceae bacterium
GCGGCCTGTACCGCACCCGCCGAGCCCTCGCCGACCACGTGCCTGCTGGGCGCCTGGTCTACTTCCACAACCACGGCGAGCCCGGCGCCGGCGTCTACCTGCCCGAGTCCTGGCACCTGAACACCGCGCGGTTCGCCCAGGGTGGCTTCCCCATCCCGTCGCCCGAGTGGGCCAAGGACCTCGAGCCGCTGCCAGCCGAGGGCTTCTACCGGGTGCGCGAGCCGTTCCACTGCTGCGAGGAGCACTGCCGCGAGTTCGAGGCCGACGCGCTGGTCCAGCTGGGCTACGACGCGCAGGCGCATCCGCTGCTCTTCGTGCCGGAGTGGACGGAGGAGGGCATGGCCATCCCCGACCTGGGTACCCGCATCGACGCCGACCGGCTGTCGCGCCTTGCCCCGCTGCGCGTCCCACACACCACGCTCGCCGAGTAGGCCGGGCCGACATGGAGAAATCCAAGCCCAAGCCCGGCCTGCTCCGGCGCGTCGTGTCCCGCCGCAGGCTGGTGCAGGCCGCCTTTGGTCTCTCGCTCTACCTGGCCATCTCGCTTCTGGGCATCGGCCTGGGCTGGGTCATCCTCGGCGCCTCGGCGCTGGGCATCGTGCTGGGCAAGTTCTTCTGCCGGTGGATGTGTCCCATGGGCGCCCTCATGGAGCTGATGCTCGGCGCGGGCGGCGACGACGCGAGCCGCCAGAAGAGCTTCTACCTGTACTTCAAGCTGGGCTGTCCCATCGCCTGGGCAGGCGGGCTGCTGAACAGGTTCAGCCTGCTGCGGGTGAAGGTCGACCCCGACCGGTGCACCGGCTGCAACCTCTGCGACAAGGCCTGCTACGTCTCGCAGCTCTCGCCGGGGAACTCGCTCCACCTCGCGGGCAAGCGCAACGCGTCGACGCACTACTCGTGCTCGAGGTGCCTGAAGTGCGTGGAGGCCTGCCCCTCCCAGGCGCTGTCGATCGGCCCGCGACCGACCGCCAGGGGATGAATCCCTTCTTGGTCTGGGAGGAAGCTTGGAATCCCGAGCGGGGCCTCACCAGTCCGTGTTCGTTGGCGGGACTGCGGCCCGAACGGCGACGGCGACCTCGTCCTCGGACATCTGTCGGCCCGTCCCGAGCTCGAACGCGGCGGGCGGCCGCGCCCGGGATTGGACGATGAGCGCGGCCTGCGTGGTGGAGAACGCCACCGACTCGACGACAGCCGCCTGCTGCCACTTCCAGAGCGAGCTGCCCGTCTGCGGGTCGATCACCTCGAGGCTGCTCGGCGAGACGCCCTCCGGCTGCCAGCGTCCCGTGGTGAAGCCGACCAGGTATCGCCACCCCGGGGCCACCCGCCAGTTCGCGTGTGCGAACGTCCAGAGGCGGGCTCCCGTGGCCACCTCGAACGCCGTGAGCCCGCCGCTCGCGAAGGCCAGCACCACCTCGTCGCCGGGGAGGCTGAAGGCCACCCGCGCGCTCCCGAGCTCCCGCAGCACCCGCCCGTCCTCGAGCGAGCGCACCGCCAGGATCTGGTGCAGGCCGAGGGTGGTGAAGAACACCCGACCCTCCCGGCCCGGCTGCAGGTCCAGCACGTCCTCCTCCCACTCGA
>CAZAIE010001625.1:0-1574 GCA_964485035.1 uncultured Myxococcaceae bacterium
TGGAGGGGGCGGGTTGCGGGCCGGGAGCACGAAGTCGGCGTAGGGGACGGTGAAGACCACGGGGTGCGCGACGCGGTGGCCGGTGAAGCCGCCCTCGCCGTACGCCGTTCCGTGGTCGGAGCAGAGGATGCAGAAGCTGGGGCCGCGCCGCTCGAGCGCCTCGAACAGCGGCGGGAGCTGCGCGTCCACGTAGCGCAGCGCGGCCGCGTGGGACTCGCGCGAGTCCTCGATGGCCCCGGGCAGGTAGTGGCGGTTGGGCTGGTGCAGCGCGGAGAGGTTGATGAAGAGGAACACCCGGCGCGAGGCGTCGGCGAGCAGGCGCGTCGCCAGCGCCACCTGGTGCTCGGTGGAGCGCGGGTCGGTGACCCCGGTCTGGGGCGACCAGTGGCTCTCCTCGAAGAGCCCGGGGAGCACCTGGCCGAGCGGGTTCTGCTTGTTGAAGAAGCCCACCCCGCCGAGGCAGAGGGTCCGGTAGCCCTTGGCGCGCAGCCCCGCCGGGAGATCCGCGGCGTCGAGGACGCAGGTCTCGCGGCTGGTGGTCTCGCTGCCCTGGAAGCGCAGCGCGAACAGGCGCGGGTGGCGGCCCGGGCGCGCGGGCGTGGGGAGGAAGCCGGCGAAGAAGGCCTGGTGCGCGGCGTAGGTGAAGCTGCCCGGGGAGTGCCGCTCCTCCCAGCAGTGGGGCAGCAGGCGGGCGAGGTTGGGCGTGCGGCCCGCCGCGAGCTCCTCGACCGCGACGTCGTAGCGCAGGGTGTCGAAGACCAGGAGGAGGATGTCGTGGCTGCCCACCACGTGGTTCATGTCGCGCATCGGACCCTCAGGCGATCGAGCAGCGCGGTGGCCCTGAGCTGCGTGACTTGCTCCACCGCGAAGGAGGGAGCGGGGAGCTCGTGCTCCCAGCGACGGCCGTCGCGGACCCAGCAGGCGTCGAGGCCTGCGGCGCGCGCGCCCAGCACGTCGCGCTCGGGGTCGTCGCCGACGTACAGGCAGCGCTCGGGCGGGACCTCGAGCGCCGCGCAGACCGCGAAGAACGCTTGCGGGTCGGGCTTGTCCACGCCCAGCTCCTCGGACACGAACGAGGGCCAGGAAGCGAAGCCGGCAGCGGCGATCTTCGCGCGCTGCGTGCGGGTGGAGCCGTTGGTCAGGATGGCCACCCTGGCCTCGCGCTCCAGCTCCTGGAGCAGCTCGTGTGCGCCGGGGACCGCACGGGTGTCCCGGGCCATCTCGGCCCGGAAGCGCTCCAGCACCGCGTGGGGAGTGGGCTCAAGGCCAGGGAGCGCCTCGTACAGCGCCTGGGCGAAGAGGTTGCGGTCCGCGTAGCCGTGCCCGTCGAGGGCCAGCAAGCGGGCGACCCGCGCCTCGTCCACCGTGCCCGACCGGGCGAGCGCCGCGCGGAGCCACCGCTCGGCCGCGGCGTCCCGCGCGACCAGGGTCCCGTCGAGGTCGAAGAGGACGGCGAGGCGCATCGCGGGCGGAGAGTAGGGCATGGCGGCCCGGGAGGACACCCCTGACTTGGAACTTGGAGGGCGTACGACGACAGGTGTGACTGAAGCAGGCGCCTCGGCGCACCCTGTTCG
>CAZAIE010001626.1:0-1574 GCA_964485035.1 uncultured Myxococcaceae bacterium
CTACCGGGGCGAGCTGCCCAAGAGCCTCGCTGAGTTCCTCTCCGCGGTCTTCGCCCAGGAGGCGAAGGCGGCCCGGCGCAAGAAGATGGCCACCGTGGGCGGGCTGGTCTTCCTCTCCGGCCTGGTGGTGGCGTCCTTCATCGCCCTCGCGGTGATCCAGGGGGCGCGGTCCGAGGCGGTGCTGCAGGCCGAGGCGGCGAAGGCCGCGGCCATCGAGGCCAAGCAGGCCAAGGGCGTCGCCGAGCAGGCCAAGGGCGTGGCCGAGAGCCGGCTGGAGGAAGTGCAGCGCAAGGAGAAGGAGCGCGCCGAGGCCGCCCGCCAGGTGGAGCTGAAGAACACCGAGCTCTCCAAGGCCTACAAGGACCTGCAGGTGAACAACCAGAAGCTCCTGGTAGCGCTCGACGAGGCTGACCGGGCCCGGCGCAGCGCGAAGTCGGAGCAGCAGCGCGCGGAGAAGAACGCCCGCGAGGCGCGGCGCTCCAGCGAGCTGGCCCAGACCCGGGCCAAGGAGCTGCAGGAGAAGTACGAGCAGGAGCAGGAGCGCGCCCGCAAGCTGGAAGAGGCGCAGGGCGGCGCCGCCATCGACACCCTGAAGTAGGCCACGGCCGAAGCGATGTGGAGGACTGACATGAGAAGGTCGACGATGGCCGCCCTGGCGGCAGTGCTCGTGGGGCTCGCCGCCCCGGCCGGAGCCCAGGACGCGGACGAGAGGCCGTGGGCCAAGGGCGTCTCCCCCGACGAGCAGCGCACCGCGCTGGCGCTCTTCCGCGACGGCAACGCCGCGCTCAAGGAGGGGCTCTTCCCGGAGGCGGCCACCCGCTACCGCGAGGCGCTCAAGCACTGGGACCACCCGGCCATCCACTACAACCTGGTGCTGGCGCTGCGCAGCCTGGACCAGCCGCTGGAGCTGCGGCAGCACCTGATGAAGGCCATCCGCTACGGCGCCGAGCCGCTGGACGCGGCGAAGTTCGAGACCGCGAAGCTCATCCAGGACACGGTCGAGAAGCAGCTCGCGCGCGTGGAGGTCCGCTGCGACGAGCCGGGGGCCCAGGTGGTGATGGACGGCCGTCCGCTGTTCACCGCCCCGGGCAAGTACGAGGAGTTCGTGCGCCCCGGCCCGCACACCATCGTCGCCACCAAGCAGGGCTACCTGACGAACCAGCTCTCCCGGGCGCTGCCGGCCGGCGAGCTGACCGCCCTCAACCTGAAGCTCTTCAAGGCCGAGGACCTGACCAAGTACAAGCGCCGCTGGTCCCAGGCGGTGCCCTGGGGCGTGATCGCGGCGGGCGCGGTGGTGGGCCTCGCCGGGGGCGGGCTGCACTTCGGCGCGGTGAAGAGCTTCGACGACTTCGACCAGAAGGTGCGCGACGCCGGCGGCTCCAAGCCCACCGACGAGCTCACCTCGCTGCGCTCGCAGGGCAACACCATGCAGGGCGTGGCCATGGGCTGCTACGGGGTGGGCGGCGCGGCGCTGGTGACCGGCGCGGTGCTGGTCTACCTGAACCGGCTCATCCCCTACCAGGACACCATCGGCGCGCCGGACAAGGCCGACCCCAAGGCCCCCAAGGCCGCGC
>CAZAIE010001627.1:0-1570 GCA_964485035.1 uncultured Myxococcaceae bacterium
GTCCGGACCGGGAGAGACCGAGCCGTCCGGGGTGGCGACGCTGCCGTCGACTGCGGGGACGGAGCCGTCGACCGCCGGGAGCGAGCCATCGGCCTGGGCCACGGAGCCGTCGAGGGGCTGGGTCGAGGCGTCGAGCCCACTGGGAGTGGAGTCGCCGCACGCGACCAGGAGGGCGGCGGACAAGAGGAGTGCGTTGCGCAACACGTGCATGGGAGCCTCAGCGTGGAGAAGAAACGATGAAAGGGTCGCGCAGTGTACCACCTCGACCACTCGAGTCGCGGAGAACGATTGGGAGGTTGGGAACTCAGGTCCGGGCGACTACCCCTGCTCGTGGACCTGCTCCGGGTCCGTGGCGAGCCCGAAGCGGTCGAGCCTGCGCGACTGCATCGCGGGAGAGACCACCCTGCCCCTCGAGGCGACCTGACGGGCCTTCGAGGGGTCGTCCTTGGCCTCGAGCATCAACCGGTCGAGTTCCTGCTTCTCCCGGCGAGCCTGAGCCTCCATCTGCGAGGCCATGGCCGCGACCGCGCGATCCTGCGGTGACGGATCGGCCGGGGCGAGGGCCGCGGACCGGATGCGCTGCGCCTTCGCGATGGTCTCCTCTGGCGTGCGGCCGCCCGACACGTCGATGGGGACCTCACCGCCGATGGCGTACTGCCTGCCGTCAGGCCCCGTCTGGAAGCTGAAGCTGGCCCCACCCGCGAGGCCCCCGCCGGCAGCCTGGTGCGCGGCCTCGTGCGACCGGACCTCCCGGTCGCGCTTCTGGAGTTCCCGGACCATCTGCTGCTGCTCTTCGCTGAGCTGGCCCGAGGTCGAGGCGTCCTGCTGCTCACCCTCGGCCTCCGGAGGAGGCTTCTCGGTGTCGGTGGCCGGAGGGGCGTCTTCCGCGGTCTTGACCGGCTGCCCGGGCTCCTCGGCTGGCTTCTGGCCCGGGAGACGCAGGTCCTCGACCTTCTCGGCACCCTCAGGCTCGTCCTCGATCTCCCCTGCCCGCCTGGGTGGCTCGAGCGGCGCAGAGTTGCCGAAGGCGGCACGGGCTTCGGGGGAGAGCGAGATGGTGAACGCAGCCGGAAGTTCCTGACCGCGCGGCTTCTGGCCGGGCAGCTCCGCCGGACGCTCCTGGTCCACGGCCAGGGTCGCTCTGGCAATGCTCGCGAGCGATGTCGCCGTCACGTCCATCCGACCACCAGGCCCAGCGCAGAAAACGCCTCACTCCACTGTTCGGCGCGTTCTCGACGGCTGATGAGGGTCCAGGATGGGTGGGTTGGCAAGATCTGGATATCGCTCGGGAACTCCCGAACGGGTCGCTACTTCTTGTCCTTCATCCAGGCCGCGATGAGGTCGATGGGCACGGGGAAGATGGTCGTGGAGTTCTTCTCCGCGGCGATTTCCACGAGGGTCTGCAGGTAGCGCAGCTGGAGCGAGGCGGGGCTGCGCCCGAGGATCTCCGAAGCCTGCGCCAGCTTCTCCGACGACTGGAACTCGCCCTCGGCGGCGATGACCTTCGCGCGCCGTTCGCGCTCGGCCTCGGCCTGCTTGGCCATGGCGCGGCGCATCTCCTGGGGAAGGT
>CAZAIE010001628.1:0-1569 GCA_964485035.1 uncultured Myxococcaceae bacterium
CGCCGCGACCGCCACCAGGAGGGCCAGCCCCTGGGCCAGCGGCTTCACCGCGCCGCGCAGCCGGGCCAGGACGCCGCGCCCCGGGAAGCGGAGCAGCGCGAGCAGCAGCAGCGAGACCAGGAGGCTGCGCACCACCGCGAGCGCCAGGTTCGTGCGCGGACCGAGCAGGAACAGCCGCACCCGCTGGCCGGACGGGATGGGGCCGCGCCAGCGGAGGTACTCGGTGGTGTTGTGCCGCTCCCAGCTGGGGATGCCCGGACCGGTCTGCACCGCCTCCTCCGAAGCCGCGTTCTTCCCGAAGTCCTTGAGCGCCTTGCGCTTGACCTGCACGCCCTCCCGGCCGCCGCCGGAGGAGGAGACGTTGGCGCTGGCCTCCTGCCCTCCCAGCGCGTTCGCCGAGGCGGCGAAGAGCGCACGCAGGTTCTGGCCGAAGAAGGTGATGACCGCCAGGGCGGCGAGCACCGTGAGAGCCAGCACCACCATCGCCGCACCGAGGTTCGACGGAGCGGAGGGCTCGCGGTCGACCCGGCTCCTCGCGGGCGAGGCCACGAGGACGAACCCGCCCGCCAGGACCGCAGCCGCTGCGACCAGCGGCCAGACCACTCCCCCGTAGCCCACGGCCAGGCTCTGGGCCGGGTTCTTCACCACCGCAGGGAAGAGCCCCGCCTGGAGCTGGGCGGCCACGAAGAGGCAGGTCGCGAGGGCCAGGCCGAGCACCAGGAAGCTCCGCGCAATCGCGGCGAACCGCTGCAGCCTGCCTCCCGTGATCAGCGCCGCGGCTTCGACCCCCAGCACCAACAGCCACGCCAGCCCGGGCGCGGCCGGCTCGGTCACCGAGAGCCCCAACGCGACCAGCGCCAGCACGCCCCACATCGCACCGAGGACCCTCCAGGCCACGAGCGCGACCAGGAGAATCAGGAGCACCACCGGCAGGCTGAACGATCCCGTCCAGGTCGGGGAGACCTCGTCCACGCCGGTAGCGTGGAGCAGCCTCCAGCCCGGCGGCAGGTGCATCACCGCGGAGACGGTCTGGAACTGCGCGGCCCAGCCGACCGCGGGCAGGTCCGAGACGTCACCGGGCAGCCGGCTGTCGGCGCTGACGTCCACGGCGGCGCTGCGCAGCTCCACCCCAGGGTGTCCGCTCGCGAGCCGGTTGATGAGCAGGTCCTCGCCGTTCACCGAGGCGCGCCCGAGCACCGCGGGGGCGGGCAGCTCGAGGCGCAGGGCCCGCGTCGTGCCACGGATCGAGTCCCGGACGGTGTAGCCGCCGCCGTCGAGGTCAAGCCACAGCTCGCGCTCGAGGTGCAGCGAGTCCGGAGACGGCACGGAGTCGCCGCGGCGCCGCTCGGCGAGCTGCACCTCGTCCCCCGCCCCCAGGTAGAACGCGGGGAACCGCTTCCAGTCCTCAGGGAGCCCGGTTCGCTGCGAGTCGACGAGCTCGACTCCCTCCAGCGCGACCTCGCGCAGCGTGGGGCGGGCCTCGAACACCCACAGCTCGGCGCCGTCGTCGCTCCAGGTCCCCTCGGACGCGGGCCGGGCAATCTGCGTCACCGAGCCCTCGCTGCGCGC
>CAZAIE010001629.1:0-1566 GCA_964485035.1 uncultured Myxococcaceae bacterium
CTGCGTCTCGGACACCGTCGGCTCGCGCACCACCACCGGGGTGAAGCGCCGCTCCAGGGCCGGGTCCTGCTGGATGAACTTGCGGTACTCGTCGTGCGTGGTCGCGCCGATGCAGGGGAAGTCGCCGCGGGCGAGCGCGCTCTTCAGCTCGTTGGCCGCGTCCTGCGGCCCCTCGCCCGTGGAGCCGGCGCCGATGAGCGTGTGGATCTCGTCGATGAAGACCACCACCCGGCCGCCGGCCCGCTTCACCTCTTCCTTGATGCCGTTGAGCTTCTCGCTGAACGAGCCGCGCAGCTGCGTCCCCGCGACCACCGAGGCCATGTCCAGCTCGACCACGATGCGGTCGGCGAGCCCGCGGCCGGCCAGCTCGACCAGGCGGCGGGCGGTGCCCTCGACCACTGCGGTCTTGCCCACGCCCGGCTCGCCGAGGAGGCAGGGGTTGTTGGTCCGGCGCTTGCCGAGGATGTCGATGATCTCGTCGATCTCGTGGTCCCGGCCGATCACCGGGTCGATCTGCCCGGCCGCCGCGAGCGCGCTCAGGTTGCGCCCCAGCGACGTCAGCCAGGGGAACTCCTTCTCACCCAGGAGGTAGCGGCTGGCGGGGCCCGAGGGCTGCTCGCGCACGGAGGGCGGGGGCTCGGGCGCCGCCGCCGGCTGGGGCAGCGACTCCATCCGCGACTCGATGCGCGACTCGGGGCGCAGCGTCACCTCGCGGGCGGGCGCGAGGTCGGCGTCGGGGTCCACCTCCACCTGCGGGGCCACCTGCGGCGCCAGCTGGGCGGTGTGGGCCGGAGACGACGACGGACGGGCCGAGGGCGCCGGGCGCCGGGGCATCGAGGGCGGCGGAGGAGGGGGCTGGGCCGCCTGGCGCTCGAGGTTGGTGAGGCGCCGCGGCATGTGGCCGCCGATGTAGTACGAGAGCGCGGTGGTGCGCAGACCCGAGAGGTCCACGCGGCAGCGCAGCAGCAGCTCGTGCGCGAGGCAGTCGCGGGTACGGGTGATGGCGATGAGCAGGTGGCCGCCGTCGGACTCGGCCGAGCCGCAGTTCGAGGCGATCTCCCGGGTGCGCGCGAGCACCTCCTGGGCTGCTCCTTCGCGCTCGCGGGGCGTCCCGCTCATCACGCCCAGGACGACGTCCTCGTTCACGCCCCGGTCGGCGAGCAGCACTAGGGCCCGATTGGGAAACGTGAAGGACGCGAGCAGGAGGTGCGCCGTCGTGAGCTTGTGGCCCACGCTTCCGGCGATGTCCTCCGCTTCGGCAACGACCTGCGACAGTTCGCTGGAATCGACCGCCATCGGCTCCGCTCTGGGTCCGCGCTCCCGCCTCGCGCCGGAACGACTGTTTTCTACCGGAGAGATCCGCGGGATAGCAATGGGACTTTTCGGATCCCGCTGGCTGCGCTGCCGGCAGGTTGCTACGAAGCCCCAGGTCCGAGGAGCGAATGCCGCAGCCCACGCCCGTCCCCCGCCCGCTGGACTTCATGTCTGCACGGACCGGTCTGCTCGCCGACGTCCAGCAGAAGGTGCGCCGCGCGGGCGTCCGGGTGCTGCTCCCCGGGCTCGCGC
>CAZAIE010001630.1:0-1565 GCA_964485035.1 uncultured Myxococcaceae bacterium
CCCCCGAGGCCACCTCCCACGACTCCGAGGACGCCCGACCCCAGTTCCCTTCCTGGATTCTCTGGCGCGCGCTCCCCGCCGTGGTGGCGCTGCTCGGCCTGCACGCCTGCGCCGTGCGCGCGTGCGACCGGCCGCAGGCTCTGGGCCTGCGCTGGACCACCGAGGGAGCGAGCCTTGCGCGCGCGTCACGGGTGCTCGTGTTCCTCCATGGGTTCCAGGGCTCCGGAGCGCGGAGCGAGTGGGTTGCGGAGGAGCTGGTGGAGCGGGCGCGCGGCGCAAACGTGGCCGTGGTCCTGCCCGACGGCCCATACGCCTACTGGTTCGGCCGCGCCTGGTGGGTGACCAACAACCCCGCCGAGCACGAAGATGCCCGCCGGCGGGTCCTCGCGCTCGTGGACGAGCTCGCGACCGACCACGGGCTGACCCGGGACCGTCTCTACGTCGGCGGCTTTTCGCAGGGTGCCGGACTGGCGCTCGAGATCGCCGCGGAGCGACCGACCCGCGTGGGAGGCGCCGTTCTGCTCTCCGGGCGCTATGCCCTGCCCGCGTCCCCGCTCGCCACGCCCGTCTTCTTCGCCCA
This sequence comes from uncultured Myxococcaceae bacterium, assembly GCA_964485035.1. Lineage (GTDB taxonomy): Bacteria > Myxococcota > Myxococcia > Myxococcales > UBA5297 > CAZAIE01. Next base: position 581 of record CAZAIE010001630.1, read on the forward strand.
CGGCAGCCGCGACTCGCTGTGCCCGTTCGGCGAGGCAGCGGCGGTAGCAAACCAGATGCGAGAGGCGGGAACGCCAGTCGAGTTCCTGTCCTTCGATGACGACCACGTCATCCCTCCCGAGGTGCAGAGCGCCGTCGCCGGCGTGCTCGTCAGGGGCCTGCAGCGCCCGGAGGGTCCCGGGCTGCGCGAGTGAGCTCGCTCGCGGGGGCTTGGGACCTCGAGACGCATCCCATCGGCGCCGAGGAGACTCGGACTCGCACCGGACGGGGCGCTGCTATCCTTCCCCCCTTTCGAGCGAACGCAGGCAGGTCCCGGTGAACGACGAACAGCTCTCAGCGGTGCTCACGCTCCTCGAGTCCAGCCACGACCTCGACCTGCAGCGCTGGCCAAATCAGCATCGGGCGACGGGTGATCCCGGCCAGGCAGCGCATCCGGCTCTGATGTCCATGCCGCTCTCACCCCGGTTGCCGCCTCCTCACCCGCGCCCGAAGGCCTCGAGCTGGTCGGCGCAGATGCCCCAGCCCTCGTGGAAGCCCATCTTCTCGTGCCGTTCGCGCGTGGCCTCGTCCAGGTGCATCGCCCGGGCGACGTAGAGCGTGCCGTTGAGGAGCTGGGGAGTTTGCCAGGAGCACCGGGCGCACGAGGAAGCACGTGCAGGATGAGCGCCCGGGCTCTGGGCAAAAAGGAAGCGCAGCGACCAAGAACCGGCGGGGGGGGGACCAGGTTCTCGGGCCAGCTGCGCTTCGCAGGGGGAACTAGCAGCACGCGTGCCAGGGTTCTTGCGCCGCCAACCTCCCGGAATCACGAGGCCGCAGCGCCCGTCGCCAGCTCGCAGTTCTGCAACCGCATTGCAGGGACGAAAGGCCCGGCGCTCAGCGACCGGCGCACTTCCCGCTGCGGCACTTGCCGCTCTTGCCACAGTCCGAGTCGAAGCTGCAGCTCCCGTCCGGGGAGTTGGCGCACTTGCCGCTGCGGCACTTCGCCC
>CAZAIE010001631.1:0-1564 GCA_964485035.1 uncultured Myxococcaceae bacterium
CTCCCCTCCCACGCCGCCTCCAGCTCCTCGCCCTTGTCGACCAGCACGCGCTCGCGGCGCGCTGAACGCACCGCCCCCGCGAGGGCCGTGGCCGCCGACCGGCCCAACGCCAGCGCCTCGGCGCCATACACTCCGGGGCGGCCCTTCAGGCGGGCAAAGAGCGCGCCCAGGATCTCCCCGTCGCCGGGCAGAGGCACCACCAGCACGCTGCGCACGCCCACCGGGCCGATGAGCGGCCGCACGTCGGCGAAGAGCGGCTCGAGCGGCGCATCGCGCACCAGCACCGGCTGGGCGGACCGCAACGCCGCGCGCAGCTCCGGGTACCGCTCGAGGTCCACCGGACGCCGGAAGGCAGGCTGGTCCGAGGTGGCGACCACCGTCGGCAACCCGGGCTCCCCCTCCAGCAGGATGAGCGAGCAGCGGTCGGCGGGGAAGGCAGGGGCGAGACGCACCAGGGCGCGATGCAGGGACTCCGGGTCGGCGCCGAACGCCGCCTCCACGGCCCCCAAGAGCGCCCTCGTCCGCCCTCTCGCTCCGGTATGCACCTTCTCGACGGCGTGCGCCGCGGCGGCCTGGGGGCTCGCCACCACCGCGGCCACCTCCTCGAGCGCTGGCGTACTCTCGCCGGCCACGACCACGGGGACGCCGTGCAAGCGCAGCTGCGTCGCAGCCTGCAGCACCTCGTCCCCCTCGTCCCCCTCGCCCATGAGGACGCAGGCGTCCCAAGGCTGCTCCCGCGCCAGCCCCCGCGCCTGGGAGAGGGCGCCCTGCACGGCGGCCAGCCCCAACGAGTTCACTGCCTGGACGGCCCCGCTGCGCAAGGACTCGGGTCCCAGAACCAGGACCACCCCATCGGACTCGCGTCTGTCGGCCACGACTCCTCCTACCTCGCCGCCCGCCGCGTGCGCAGCGCCAGCTCGACCTTCTTCTTCAGTGCCGGAAGCTCCAGCGGCTTGGCCACCAGCTCGTCGTAGACCGCCCCGGCCTTCTTGGAGACCCGTTCGTGGGCGCCCACCAGGCCCAAGAGCGCGACCGTCGAGGTCTCGTCGTGCCGGCGCAGCTCCGTGGCGAGGCTGCCCGCCGCGAGCCCCTTCATCCCCAGGTCGAGGATCACCAGGTCCGGCCGCGACAGACCTATCTGCAGGCCCGCGGTGAACGGGTCGGAGACCGCCGTGCCCGAGAAGCCCGCGCGCTTCACCAGCCCGGCGATCTGCTGGCCCTGGCCGGCGTCCTCGTGCACGACCATCACCCTCGCCGCCGTCCCCTCGCCCTCCAGCTCGGGGGGCATCGGCATGCCGTGTCGGCGGATGAAGCTCGCCAGCTCGTCGCGGGCGATACGCCGGTGCCCCCCCGGAGTCCGGTGCGCGCGCAGGCGCCCATCCTTGATCCAGTTGACAACGGTGGGGAGGCTCACACCCAGGAAGCGGCTCGCCGCGAACGTGGTGAAGAAGCGCTGTTGCATCTCGGGTCCGGGTCGTCCGATGTGGAATTTTGCAGCTGGAGGGTACTGACTGTTGGCTCTCAGGACCATTCCCCACCCCCTTCTCACGAGCATTCCCCAGGG
>CAZAIE010001632.1:0-1564 GCA_964485035.1 uncultured Myxococcaceae bacterium
GTCGACCAACGTGGGCCGCAGCCCGCTCTCTTCGAAGTAGGCCGCCACCCGCTCGCGGTCCAGCGTGGGGGCCACCGGGACCAGCACCTGGAGACCGGGACGGGCCTGGGCGATCTGCTTGGCCGCGGCCACCAGGGTGGGCATGAGCCGGGTGAGCTCGGCCTCGCGACTGCCCGGCAGCAGCGCCAGCGTGGGCGCCTGCAAAAGCCCCAGCCTCTCCCGGAAGGACTCCGCCGGCCCCGGCGGCGGCAGGGCGTCGAGCACCGGGCTGCCCACGTAGCGGGCCTCGACCCCTCGCGCCCGGAGGAAGGGCTCCTCGAAGGGCAGGATGCAGAGCAGCGTGTCCACGTCGCGGGCGAGCTGCTTCACCCGCCCCTCACGGCTCGCCCAGACCATGGGGCTCACGTAGTAGACGACCGGGACCTGCAGGCGCTTGAGCCTGCGCGCGAGCCGCAGGTTGAAGTCCGGGACGTCCACCAGGATGGCCAGCCGGGGACGGCGCTCGCGGGCCGCGCGCGCGAGGCCACGCAGGACCCCGAAGAGGCGCAGCAGCTTGGGCAGCACCTCCACGAACCCCATCACCGAGATCTCGCGGGCGTCGTAGAGCGCCTCGAGCCCCGCCTCGCGCATCCGCGGCCCGCCCATCCCGAAGAACCGCGCCTCGGGGAGGCGGGTCGAGAGCTCGCGCATCAGCGCCCCGGCGTGCGCGTCGCCGGAGGCCTCCCCGGCCACGATGAGGATGTCCTGCGCCATGTCGGGGGCGGAGGATGAATCAACGCCCTGGCGGTGGCAAACCCTGCGTGGTGGGCAGCCCCAGCACCTCGCCCCGGCTCCCGCTGAAGCGCAGCAGCCGGAACGGGCGGGCGGTCGCCGAAGGCGGAGGGAGGTTGAGGGCCCCCAGCCGGCCCGGGGCCACGGCCCCAGGAGCGAGCTGGTCCGACGCCCCCAAGAACTCCACGTTCACGAGCCGCCCGTCGTCGTAGACCAGCCGCAGGTCCCCGGCGAGCCACGACCACCAGGCCGGCCGGTCCGTGGGATTGCGGACCTGGACCTCCAGGAGGCAGCTCGCCTTCGCGCCCGCGGCGGGCGCCAGCGCCTCGCGCCGCGTCTCCGCGAGCGCACGCGCCGCCTCCTCGTCGCAGCGGACCCCGGTCACCTCCAGCTCGAGCCGGGGCCCGTCCGGACCCGCGACCGGCGCCTTCTCCCACGCCTCGACCATCGCCAGGACGCCCTTCTGAAGCCTCGCCTCCAGCGCGTCCACCCGCCGGACGAGCGTCGCCACCCGCGGGTCGTCCCAGCCGGCCAGAGCGGCGAGCCCCGAGAGGTGGCCGCGCAGGCCGGCGACCCCACCCGAGGAGAGCCCCAGGTCCCGCTCGCGCACGTCGAGGCGGGCCTGCGTCAGCTCGCGCCGCTCCACCTCGTCGATCGCCCGCGCCCAGCGCTCGGCGAACAGCCCCTCGAGCGCGGAGGAGGCGTAGGCCGTGCAGTCCGGGGCGCTCGCTCGCGAGGGCCGCCAACTCCCCTTCACCTCCCCGTCCACCCAGGCGACCTGCGCCCGGGCGAC
>CAZAIE010001633.1:0-1562 GCA_964485035.1 uncultured Myxococcaceae bacterium
CCATGGCCGTGACCGAAGTCGCCGACAGCAGCTTCCAGCAGGAGGTGCTCGCCTCCAATCAGCCGGTGCTGGTCGATTTCTGGGCGACGTGGTGCGGGCCGTGCAAGGCGCTGTCCCCGGTGCTCGACGAGGTCGCGGCGGCCTACCAGGGCAAGCTCAAGGTGGTGAAGTTCAACGTCGAGGGCAACATCGAGACCCCGCAGCGCTACGGCGTGACAGGGCTGCCCCGGCTGCTGTTCTTCAAGGGCGGCAACCTCGTGCACACCATCGCCTTCGTCCCCAAGAAGTCGCAGATCGAGGAGGCGGTGCAGAAGGTGCTCGCCTCCTGACGTGACGGCGGCCGCGGCGCCCCTCAGAAGAGGTTGCGCCGCATGCCCACGTTCATCAGCAGCCCCAGCCCCACCATGATGGTGAGCACGGAGGAGCCCCCGTAGCTCATCAGTGGCAGGGTCACGCCCACCACCGGCAAGAGGCCGGAGACCATGCCGATGTTGATGAACACGTGCCAGAAGAGCATCCCGCAGACCCCCACCGCGATGAAGGCTCCGAACTTCTCGCGGGCGGTGGCGGCCACGCCGATGGAGAGCAGGATCAGCACCAGGTAGAGGGCGAGCAGCAGGGTGGAGCCGAAGAACCCGTGCTCCTCCGCCCAGACCGAGAAGATGAAGTCGGTGTGCTGCTCGGGCAGGAAGCTCAGTTGGGTCTGCGTGCCCTTGCTCCACCCCTTGCCCCACCCCTGACCGCTACCCACCGCGATGAGCGACTGGCTGGCGTGGTACCCGGACCCGAGGGTGTCCGCCTCGGGGTCGATGAAGCTCGAGACCCGCTTGAGCTGGTAGTCCTTCAGCAAGACGCAGAACGAGGGACGCTGCGCCTTGGGGATCTCCGGGTTGCACGCGGAGTAGTAGAACCCTCCCGCAACGCCGCCGACCACGGCGAGGCCAGCGAGGAACGCCAGCGACCAGCGGCGGATCTTGCCGAAGAGGATGCAGGTCCCCGCGGTCGCGGAGATCATCATCCCGGTCCCGAGGTCGGGCTGTTTGAGCACCAGCACCACCGGGACGGCCAGCAGAGCGGCGGGCAGCCACAGCTCCCAGAGGGCGTAGCCTTCCTTGTGCCTGGGGTCCTCGTGGTAGAAGCGCGCCAGCACCAGGATGATGGCGATCTTCATGAGCTCCGAGGGCTGCAGGTGCATCGGGCCGAAGTCGAGCCAGCGCCGCGCGCCCATGGCTGCATGGCCCTTCGCCAGCACCGCCACGAGGGCCACGAGCACCAGCACGTACGCCGGGTAGGCCAGGCGCAGCAGGTGCCGGTAGTCGACGAACATGGTGGCCAGGCAGACCGCGAGGCCGATGCCCAGCCAGGTGGCCTGCGTCTGCCACAGCTGTGCGTGGGAGACCCGCGAGGCCGAGACCAGGTTCCACACGCTCAGCCCGCCGATGGCACCGGCCACCACCAGCAGGTGCCATGGCGCCTGCCTCCACAGCCGCTGGGGACCGCGGCCTCCGCCCAGGCTCAGCTCCATGTGGGCTCCCGCTGCGGGAGCGCCCGGTGGGCCTCCC
>CAZAIE010001634.1:0-1560 GCA_964485035.1 uncultured Myxococcaceae bacterium
GTCGGGTGGAGAGCAGGGGGGAGGGATGCAGCTGATGCCGGACTTCGCCGGGCAGATCAAGAACATCGGCGACTGCTTCGACAAGGGCGACATCGGCGGAGGCATCCAGAAGATCCTGTCCTTCGGCCTGCCGGAGATGGGCGGAGGGAGCTCGCAGAGCGCTGGGGCAGGCGCCGGCGCAGGAGCGGGCTCCATCGGCGGAGGGATGCCGACGGCCGAGGACCTGATGGGGATTATCGGGTTCGCTGGCCAGGACCAGGTCCAGGCCGGCTACGCGTCCTCAGCGACCTCGAGCGGGGCTTCTCTTCCCACCACGAACCCGACCTGGCAGCAGTCCTGGTCGAACGCGGTGAACGCGGTGGAGAAGAACTACGACTCGCTCGACACCGCCTTCGGCCTGGGCGGCAAGGACGGGGTCATCGGCCGGTGCGACCTGGAGGCGGCGCTGAAGAACCCGGCCATCTCCGAGGAGCTGCGCGCGGCCTGCCGCTTCCTCCTGGAGAACGAGGCGGCCTTCAACGAACTCTCGGCCGCCAGTGGGAGCGGGGAGTGCGACGGCTTCATCCGCAAGGACGACATCGCCGCCGCCAAGCAGGCCCTCCCCGCCGACGTCGCGACCACCGAACCGTCGGACGGCACGACCGGTACGACCGGCACGACCGGCACCGGATCGACCGGTACCGACCTCTCGGGGATCGACTTCTCGGGCATGTCCATCGAGCAGATCGTCCGGACGATCATGATGCAGACCATGGGGAGCCTGGACGGGAAGATCGAGGAGGTGGCCAAGAAGCTGAAGGAGGCGCAGGCCCGGCTGAACGGGGCGAAGGACGGGACCAGCGAGGCGGCGGAGGCCAAGACCAGCGTCACCGACCTGCAGATGCAGCTCCAGGACCTGGTCGGGCGACGCAAGGCGATGTTCGACCTCTGCTCCAACATGATGAACGCCGAGCACAGCATGGCGATGACCACCGTCGGCAACATCGGCCGCATCTAGCCGCGAGCGGCTCCACGGAGACAGCCATGGGCAAGGTCATCAAGTTCCAGAACGGGTCCACCCTCGACGAGGACAAGATGCGTCGCTTCCTCAACCACGAGCTCACTTGGGCCGAGGTGGAGGGCATGACCGCGGCACAGGCCGGGAAGATCGCGCAGATCGGCTGCGAGCTGGCGGCGCGGGGGCGGCTCAACGACGCGCGCATCATCTTCGAGGGCCTGGTGGCGGGGAACCCGAAGGACACCGCGGCCCAGGCGGCCCTGGGCGCGGTCTACGAGCGGCTGGGCCGGCGCCAGGAGGCGCTGGAGTGCTTCGACACGGCGATCGACGTGTGCCCGGCCAACGTCATCGCGCTGGCCCACCGGGGCGAGCTGCGGCTGCGCGCGGGCGACGCGGGCGGGCTGGAGGACCTCGCCCGCGCGGTCGAGGTGGACGCGAAGGGGGTGTCCGCGGCGGGGCGGCGCGCGCGGGTGCTGCTCACCGCGCTCGCCAAGAGCCGCCAGCCGGCGGTGAAGGCGCCGGTGGCCGCGGCGCGGTAGCGGGAGTCTTGCGGCGGGATGGGG
>CAZAIE010001635.1:0-1558 GCA_964485035.1 uncultured Myxococcaceae bacterium
CCGGGGACGTGACGGGCGAGCACGCGGGCCTGGGCGGTCGCGCGGATGCCGGGTGCGGACATGTGGGAGCCGAGGTATCCGCGGCAGAGGATGAGGATGCGGGGGCCCATGCACCGCGGATGGTAGAGGGGAGAGGAGGAAGGGAGAAGCGAATGTGCTGGTTCACGACGTTGGTGACACTCCCGTGTGTGGTGAGATGTTAAAGCGCTGGTGGAGGAACTCAGCTGGAGTGAGGAAGCCGAGCGCCTGGTGAGGGCGGAGATGGTTGTAGGTGTGCTCCCAACGGCGGAGGTGGCCCTGGAAGCCAGCGACCGTCGGGGTTGCGTTGGAGCAGTTGTAGAACTCGTCGCGGTAGGTGCGGTTCGCCCTTTCGACGCGACCGTTAAGTTTGGGACTGCGGGGAGGGAGTTCGAAGAGCAGGATGCCCTTCTCGCGGCAGGTGTCTTCAAAGCCGGCCATGAACTCAGAGCCACCGTCGACCTGGATGGCGCGAATGGGGAAGGGACTGCGTTCGATGATTGCCTTGAGTGCTTTGGTGGCGAGGTTGGCGGTGGCGGCAGAGGCGATAGTGGGTACGGACCAGCGGCTGACGACATCTACGGCCGTGAACTGCTTGAGGACGATATCGGGCTCAGGACGGACGTCCATCGTGTCGAGCTGGACGATGTCGCCTGGGAAGCGGGACTCGTAGCTCCTGGGCTTGCGGGTGGCATATTGGCGTTTCCACTGGCGTCGCCGGGCGGAGAAGCGGCGTAGCGGTTCAATGAGCTGTCTGGTGCGTTTGAGGTAGGCCAGGATGCGACCGACCCGCGAGGCGCTTACCTGGAGGCCCTGGCGGGCGAGGAGGACGACGAGCTTCAGTTTTCCCCAGGCAGGGTAGCGCTCCCGCAGGACGCGGACGGCAAGGATCTCCTCCTTCGTCCAGGTCGCCTGCTTGCAGTGTTTCGGCCGGGAGCTGCGGTCCTCGAGCGAGCGGAGGTCCTTCGGGTTATACCGCCTGAGCCAGCGATAGAACGTCTGGCGGCCGATGGTGAAATGGCGGCAGGTCTTGCTCACGTTCTTCCCGTTGGCGAGGTGCCAGTCGATGATACGCAGCCGGCGCACGGCCTCTGGGCTGAGCTCCGGCCAGTCTTTGCGCGCGATGCGGAGCAACTCGCCTGGTAATCCGAACATCCTCACGGCGTCACCGCCGACCGCAGGCAGGTTAGACTCAGACAGGGTGCATCTCCGTAGGTTTGGTGCTGACACACGCATCCTACTGGGGGCACCCTCTTTCTTTTCCCAGGACTCCCTCGCTCACTCCACGCGCCGCAGGGACGAGCGCCTTCCCAATTGTTTATACAGTTCCTACCTGCCCCGGACTGTCTCGCATGTCTTCGGACCTGATCAGGAGCTAGCCGGTGACGGTACCGAACAAGTCGTAGTCCGCTGCCTCGTCGATGTGGATCCGGACGCGCTCGCCGACCTTCGCCGTGCCGCGGGCGAAGACGAGTCCATCGACTTCCGGGGCCTCCCGGTAGGTGCGGCCGGCCACCACGGGGTCGCCGACCTTGAGCGT
>CAZAIE010001636.1:0-1553 GCA_964485035.1 uncultured Myxococcaceae bacterium
CGACCGGCTGTACCGCGCCCACCAGGACCACCTCCCGGGAGATCTCAAGGCGGAGTACCTGAACTTCCTGGCCTTGGACGAGTGGTGCCAGAGCGAGTTCGAGGACGGTGCGGAGCGGGCGTCGGAGGGGCTCCGGCACGCGCGGGCCGGGGGCTCGGGCGAGGCGAGGAAGCTGCACAACACCCGGGGGCAGCTCCTCTGGCGGGTGGCGCTGCGGCACCTGGGTCTGGGGGACCAGAGGCGGGCGCAGAGGTACGCCCGCCTGGCCGTCGAGGATGTCCGGACGTCGCTGCAGGAGGCCGAGGCGTACCGGGTGCCAGACGAGGGCGATCGTGCGCGGGCGAAGATCTATCGGGCGCTCTCGCTCTTGGTCTGCGAGCTGGTCGGGGTGCCGCTGTTCTCGGGAGAGCGGGAGGAACTCTCGGAGCAGCTGCAGGTCGTCCTGGGCCGGTTCGGGACCAGCGGGAGCGACGCAGAGCCGCTCCAGGACGCGCGCTGGGGGATCCAGGCGCTCTACCTCGTCTACCGGGCCCGCGGCGACTGGGAGGCCATCCTTGGGCACTGGAAGCGCTGCTCGGGGCTCTTCGGGGCCGAGGGGAGCCCGAAGGATGCCCTGCCCTGCGATACGCCGGTGCTGGAGCTCGTCCTGGAGGCTGCCATCCGCAGGGGGAAGCGCGCCGAGGCGGAGCAGGTGGCGGTCCTCTGGGGCCGAGAGAACGCAGGAAGGCGCCCATCCCTCGCCCGGCTGGTGGGGGCGTGGCCGAGGACGTGGGCAAGCGACTGGGACCTGCCGGCGCTGGGGTGGATCGAGAGCTGGGCTCGGGGTGAGTGGGACGACCTGGAGCGGCCGCTCGCGGCGCAGGGGAACCTCTGGGTCGAGGCTCGGCTCGAGGAGCTGCGCGAGGGGTTCGCTGTGGGCGACGTCGGGGCGATGGACGCGGCGCGCCGGCAGCTCCTGCTCTGGCTCGGGGACGCGGTCTCGAGGGCGCCGGGCGTCCAGGTCTCTGAGCGGGAGGGGGCAAGCCTCCTCGTGCTCGAGCGCGGGGTCACGCGCAGGCTCGAGGAGCTTCCCTCGGGCTCGGTGGCGCTCGATGGCTACGTCCAGGGGCCTTCCGTGGACGCCGGGGAGCGAAGGTACAGCTTCGACCACCATGGGGGCTGCGTGCGCCACGCGACGCTCTCGACGTGCGAGATGGTGATCGATGCCATCCGGGTGGGGCTGGATCCGAGGGGGCTGACGGTCTTCGTCAACGACCTGGACCGGGACACGGTGCTCGCGAGCTGGGTGCTGCGCAGGCCGGGAGCAGTGCAGTCGCCCCGGGTGGTCCGGGCGATTGGCAAGGTCGGCCGGGTGGATGCGCTGGGGCCGTCGGTGGGTCCTGGGGCGGATCCGTCGATTCGGTGGGCGATGGAGCCCATCGAGCCGGGGCCGGGCGAGGTCCCGATGCGGGAGCGGCCGGTCGAGGAGTGGCGTCGGTGTCTGGACGAGGCGCACGCGAAGCTGGATGCGTGGTGGCGGGTCGGGGCGCCGGCGCGGGCGGCGGGGATGCTGC
>CAZAIE010001637.1:0-1551 GCA_964485035.1 uncultured Myxococcaceae bacterium
GCTCGGCGGATACTTCGGGCTGACACGAGAAAGGCGCCTTGTTTGTCCTTGGCGCGCCTCCAGCTGGGGGGCTGGCGACTCGGCGAGTTGGGGAGCCAGACCCTCACCCTCGCCGTGCCTGGCTTCCCGCCGCTGGAGTTGCCGGTCCGGGTCGGGCCCCTCCCGCACACCTGCGCCGTGGAGGACGGGCGCTTCACCACCGCCGGCGGCGGCTGCCGCGACGGCCGCACCGGGCTGGCCTGGAGCATGCGCTCGGCCAAGCCCATGGGCTGGGGGCAGGCCATCTGGGACGCCGAAAACCCCGCCGGCAACTCCCCGCCCGTCCCCGACGACCAGGGGCGCACCGACGACTACGACCCGGCACGAACCGCGTTCCCGCTCGACTCCTCCTTGAGCAACTACTGCCACGAGCTGCGCGAGGGCGGCCTCGCCGGCTGGCGGGTCCCCACCCGGGACGAGCTCTCGGCGCTGGCCTCCTCCGCCCCCGACACCCTCTCCCACTTCGGGTTCGACCCGGCGGTCTGGGTACACTCCGGCCAATACCCGAGCGCCCCCTGCCAACTGGCGCTGGGCCAGTGCGGGACCACCGCCGAAGGTGCCTACTTCGCGGTCTGCGTCCGCCGCGCCCCCTGAAGAGGCGCCGAATCTCAGAGCCGCACGATCCCCAGGATCTTGACGTTGTTGTTCTCGCGGCTCTCGACGACGGCGTTCTCCACGTCGAGCACGAAGCCCACCTCGTAGTCGCCGTGCGGGACCGCCTGCGGCAGGTCCTTGAGGTGGGTGGTGGCGGTGCCGCTGTGGGAGTTCGAGGGCTCCAGCCCACCCTTGCTGAACTGGCTCAGGTAGTAGGCCTCGCAGCGGTCGCTCACGTCGGGATAGAGGAAGATGCCGACCTTGTAGGGGCCGGCGGCGACCAGGCCGGCGTTCAGGTAGGAGAAGTTGACCTTGATGTCGCCGGTGGTCGAGTCGTAGGAGGAGCCGCCGTTGATGAGGTCCACCGCGAGGTCCGGGGCCTCGGTGGCGCTCGGCTGGGCGCCGCCGTTGCAGGAGATCCCGGTCCGGTCCACCCAATCGGTGGCCTGGCCGCCGCCGTCGCCGGCCGGCGGGCTCCCGCCGTCGGGGTTGCCGTCCACCCGGGCGGCGTCAGCGCCGCTGCCGTCAGGGAGCTGGTTGGACTCTCCACCACACGCGGGCAACGAGAGCAGCGCGCCGAGCGCCAAGAAACGCCAGGTCATCGGGTCCTCCTGAGGGCAGGGTTGGACAGCGGTGCCGCCATTGGATGCCCGAAAGCGACGAAACGATCAAGCTCTCCTCGAACTCGCGCCGGCGGCAGAAGGCCGTCGAGCTCAAGGCGTTCATCGACAGAATGGGCACCACCAAGACCTTCGAGATGCCGCCGTACCACGACGCCGCGCTCGAGGGCATGGTCAGGGCCGACGTCGCCCGACAGTTCAAGGGTGCCACGGTCCTGAGAATCGGCTCGGACTACAACACCTTCTCGGCGCGTTCTCCGCATGCGCTCCACGGCTGGTACGGCGTTCGGGAGAGCGC
>CAZAIE010001638.1:0-1551 GCA_964485035.1 uncultured Myxococcaceae bacterium
AATGTGCAGCGCGCTCACGTCGAGCGGAAGACGGCGTTCGTGCAGCGGTTACGGAGTTCCTGGCGGCGACGCGGGCGGCGCCGCTCGTGCAAGGCGTGATCAAGAAGCACGACCCGCTGAAGTAGCCGGTTCCGGCCACCGAGCCAGGACGCCTTCAACGCCAAGGCGCCAAGGCCTTCTTGCTTCCGTCCCTGCCGCGGCGTCGATGCCGGCCGCCGCAACTCGAGGCGTCTTCGGAGATGTGACAGTTACGGGTCCACGCTGGAGACGCAGCCGGTCCCGAGGTAGCCGAAGCTGGTGTCGAGGGCGCCGTGCCCGCTGCAGACGGAGTCGTCGATGCTCGGATGGCTGCACCAGGACTGGCTGCCCTGAGTGTCTCCGCAGGCCCCGTCGACCGAGCCCGTCTTCTCCGTGCCGTCGGTGCACTTGCAGCGGTAGGTGATGCCGGTGCAGTCGCTCGCCGAGGCGCACGCGCCGCAGCGGCCGTCAGCGCACTTCTTCCCGTTGCACGGTGTCTGGCGGGTGACCTGGCTCTCGCAGCGGGCCACCGTGTACTGGTCGGCGCAGTACTTGGTGCCGTCGCAGGCGGGGCCTCCATCCGCGGGGATGTGCGCTCCCGCATCCGGTCTCTCCTCCCCGCAGGCTTCCGCGGCCTGGCAGGTGGACGCGGCGGCGACACACCGCCGGGTCGGCTCGGGCCACATCGAGCACGCGTCATCGCACCCGGGCATTGCCTGGCCGCACAGAGACACCACGGCCACGCACGCCTGCTCGCAGGTCGGCGAGTTCGACGAACCGGCGTCAGGCAACGACGCTGGGCCGCTGCTCCCCGCGCACGACGGGAGAGCGCCGAGGGTGAGGATCATGACTGCAGAGACGAAGCGCACGATGGCAGTCCTCGCAAGGTGGAGCCGCGCCCTCCCGGCCTGAGGGCGATTCGCGCGTTGGAAGGCCGGCAGCCGGCCGAAGTCGCATCGTCGACCGTGGCAGGAACCGGGCCCCGGGCACGAGGCTTGGGCCACTGGCAGCTCCACCGCCTGCCTGGTACGGTCGCGCTCGGTGCCGGTGAATGCGTTACAGTTCGTCACCGTCCCTTCCCGCGCTGTTCGAGGATCACCTGCCTCCGCCCCGGTCGGGCCACCTCTCTTGGAGACGCCATGCGCACACTGCTCGCACTTCTTCTCCCCTCGCTGCTGCTCTGCGGCTCGGCGTGGGCCGACGTCCGTTGCTACGACGTCACAGCGGCCCGGCACGGGGCGCACCCGGGAAGCGAGCTGTGCGTCGAGGAGAGCCACGGCGATGCCAAGCTCAGTTTCCGGAGCGGTGGCGGGGAGGCCGTCTTCCACTTGAGGCTGCTCAACCGCGTTCGCTGCATCGACTGCAACAAGGACACCTTCGGAACCACCTCGCCCGATGGCCTCGGGCTCCTATCGGTCCGCTTCGACGGACGGCGAGAGGGCGGCCTGGAGCAAGGCGTCGTCCAAGTCGGATCGCAGTCTCTGCATTACCGCTCCAGGCCTGCGGCGCCGCCGCCGTCCGCGCCCCCCGCCC
>CAZAIE010001639.1:0-1551 GCA_964485035.1 uncultured Myxococcaceae bacterium
AGTCGGAGGAGTCGCTGGTCGAGCTGGCTCGGGCGCTGGCCTCGGGACGCGGCGTCGAGGGGCTGGCGGGCATCGCCACGCGAGGTGGGGATGGTGCGGTGGCGCTGGGGGCCCTGCGCGCGCCGCCGGACCTCGCGACGCTGCGGTGGCCGGACCGGCGCGGCCCGGTGGCGCGCTGCCTCGGCCACGGGGTCGCGGCCATGGTTGCCAGCCGGGGGTGCTACGCCCGCTGCGCCTTCTGCTGCATTGCCGCGTGGCACGAGCAGACCCTGCCCGGAAAGCGGTACCGGCTGCGTCCGGTGGAGGACGTCGCGGCGGAGATGGAGCACCTCGTTCGAGAGCACGGTCGCGAGGTCTTCATCTTCCACGACGACAACTTCTTCCTCCCCCGCCCGGAGGACAGCCTGGAGCGCATCCACGCGCTCGCGGACGCTCTGGCGAGGCTCGGGGTGGGCCGGGTGGCGACGGTGGTGAAGGCGCGCCCCAATGACGTGACGGGGCCGGTGTTCCAGGCGATGCGCGACCGGCTGGGCTGCGTGCGGGTGTTCCTGGGCGTGGAGAGCGACAGCGACCAGGGGCTCCAGACGCTCGGGAGGCGCGTGGGCTCGGCGCAGAACCACGCGGCCATGGCCGTGCTCGGCGGGCTGGGGCTGTACGTCTGCTTCAACCTGCTGGTCTTCGACCCGGACACGACCCTCGGCTCGCTCGAGGCGAACCTGTCCTTCATGGAGCAGTACGGCGACAGCCCCTTCAACTTCGGGCGCGTGGAGCTGTACGCGGGCACCCCGCTGCTCTCGCGGATGCAGGCGGAGGGGCGCTGCACCGGCGACTACCTGGGTTGGGACTACCGGCTGGCGAGCCCCGAGGTCCAGCGCACCTTCGAGCTCTCGACCGAGTGCTTCTTCCCGCGCAACTTCGCGGCGGGGGCGCTCGCGAACCGCCTCATGGGCACGCGCTTCGAGGTGGAGCTCGCGCGGCACTTCCACCCGGGGCTCGCGAGGCCGGAGTGGCTCACCGAGGCGCAGAGGCTGAGCCGGACGCTGTCGCGCGACTCGGTGGCGGGGCTCAGGGCGATCGCGGCGTTTGCGGGCTCGCGCGGCGGCAGGAGTGAGGAGCGGGAGCTGGTCGAAGCGCTCGGGGAGCGGCTGCGGGCGACCGAGCGCCAGGTCGGCGCGGAAGCCGACGCGTTGGAGCGGGAGATCCGCGCGAGCGTGCTGGGCGTACCATCACGGGCCGGGAGGGCAGGGACATGAGCGACGAGGCGAAGGACGGGAAGGCACCGGCGCACCGCCGGGCGCAGGAGCACCTCAAGCGGATCCTGAGGAAGACGGCCGTGGCGGGCGCGGCCCTGACGCTGGGCCCCGCGTGCGAGTCGTGCCAGCCGGTGGTGTGCGATCCGCTGCCTCCTCCCATCTGCGACCGGTCGCCCACCACCGCGGACTTCCTCAACCAGGGCAAGCTCGAGGCCCAGGCGCAGTGGCAGGCGGCGGACGGCGGGGACCTCGAGGTCTCGGTCAGGCTGCACCTCTGGGGCGAGGGGGAGTCGATCAC
>CAZAIE010001640.1:0-1549 GCA_964485035.1 uncultured Myxococcaceae bacterium
GTATAGGGCGAAGGGAGCGGGGACTCAACCGCGGGGAGGCGAGGAGGGTGTTGACAGCCGTCGCGGAGATCGCTAGAACCTCGCGTCGCTGAACGGAACATTCCCGAGTAGCTCAGTTGGCAGAGCAGCTGACTGTTAATCAGCGGGTCCGTGGTTCAAGTCCACGCTCGGGAGCCATTTCTCTCTCGTCGCCAACAGACGGCGAGGGTCGGTAAACAGAAGCCCCCAAGGAGCGATCCGAGGGGGCTTCGCCGTTTCTCCCCAGAACTCCGGGCGTTTCGCGCGGTGCGCGTGCTGCGACGGCGACCTCGCGCGTGCTCGCGGAGAGCGCCGAGCGAGCGCGATGAGCGCCGCGTGGGACAGCGCTCCCGCTCTCTCTCCCGTCCCGTGGGGAGAGAGAAGCCGAGAGGCGTTTAACTGCGTACCCGCTGATCAACAGTCGGCCCCGTTGGTCAACAGCTTCGGCGTCTGCGAAGGGGGCGAGCCTGTTCATCATCGGGGCGACGGCTCGCGAGGAGCGACGAACGGTTGCCCGCCTTCGCGCGTGGAGAGCTGGTCGCGCGAGCTTGACCGCGCTTGCGAATCTGCGGGCGCGAGGTCGTCCTCGCTGCTCACGTTGCCGCGCGTGTCAGGTGCGCTGTGCCTTGGGCCTCCTGCTCGCGGGCGACCCGCGGAAGCCTTGGTGACCGGGGAACATCAGACGCAGTGCTGCGGCGATCTGAGCAAGCACATGGTCGGCCAGCTCGCCGTGCGGATCGGTCGCCCACTGCGTCGTCGCGCCCGCGATGATCGAGTGGAGGAGCAGCTCCGCCCCGGCGGGAGTCCCTGGCGGCAGGCGTTTGCGGATCCCATCCACCACCGCGCGGCTCCGCTCAATCGACAGCTTGCGAAGCTCAGGAACCTGAAGCTCGTACCAGGAGATGAGGAAGTTCACCGAGAAGTCGTAGCGGGTGTTCATGCTGCGAACGAGCACCTGCAGGAAGCCCCAGAGGCCCTCCGGCCCCGCGCCAGCCGGCATCGCGTCGAGGTGAACCCTCACCTGCCCAACGCTGCGCTCCATCATCCGGACGAGCAGCGTGTCGCGGTTGGTGAAGCGCTGGATCAGTGCCGCGCGCGAGAGACCCACCTCGTTCGCTACTTCGCTGAGGGTGAAATTGATGGGACCGCATCGCTTGAGAACGGCGGTGGCGGCCTCGAGGACCTCGTCATCGGATTTGAGCTTGGGGCGCGGCATCAGCGTTCACCTCTTGCGGAGCCAGGACGATCTGCAGTCGGAAGCTCGAGCGCGGCAAGGGGTCCGAAACGGAGGCGAAGCGTGAGCAGGGCCACGCCCCCCGCGAACCCGGCGGACACGACGAGGCCGGGGCCCGGACCAGTGACGTCGACGAGCGCACCCGCCGCGAGCATCACCGCCGGCGCGGCCGACAGCATCACCGCCGAGATCGCGCCGAGCACCCGCCCGAGAAGCGCCGACGGAGTGCGGTTGTAGATGGCGGCGTTGAGGATCGGCGAGACTGGACCGGTCAACAAGCCCACTAGCGCGCCCAGC
>CAZAIE010001641.1:0-1548 GCA_964485035.1 uncultured Myxococcaceae bacterium
GGGCCGCGCGGAGGTGCTGCGAGGGGCCGGGGCTAGCCGTTGGCCTTGGCGAACTGCTCCATGAAGCTGCACAGGGTCTTGATGTTGTCCACGGTCACGGCGTTGTACGCCGAGACGCGGATGCCGCCCACGGAGCGGTGGCCCTTCAGGCCGACCATGCCCGCCTTCTTGGCGTCGGCGACGAACTTGTCCTCGAGCGCCTCGGTGGGCAGCCGGAAGACGATGTTCATCAGCGAGCGGCTGTCCTTCTCCACCGGCGCCTTGTAGTAGCCGTTGAGCTTCTCCAGCGTGCCGTAGAGGAGCGCGCCCTTCTCGTCGTTCCACTTCTCGATCTGCGCGAGGCCGCCGATGCCCTTCATCCACGCCAGCACGTTGCGGACCATGTAGATGGCGAAGGTGGGCGGGGTGTTGAAGAGCGAGTTGTTCTCCGCGGCGACCGAGTAGGTCAGCGTCTTGGGCAGGTCCTTGCGGCCGCTCTCGATGAGCGCCTTGGCCATGATGCAGATGACCACGCCCGAGGGGCCGATGTTCTTCTGGGCGCCCGCGTAGATCATCGCGAACTTGCTGACGTCCAGGCGGCGGGAAAGGATGTCCGAGCTCATGTCGCAGATGTGCGGCACGGCGCCGGTCTCGGGGAAGGTCTTGAACTGCGTCCCGAAGATGGTGTTGTTGCTGGTGGTGTGGACGTAGGTCGCGTCCGGGGTCAGCTTGATCTCGTCCTGCCGCGGCACGCGGGTGAACTTCTTGTCGACCTCGGTGGTGGCCGCGACGTTCACCTTGCCCACGCCCAGCGCGGCCAGCTTCTTGGCCTCGGAGCAGGCCACGTTCGCCCAGTGCCCGGAGAGCACGTAGTCGGCGGTCTTGCCCGCGGGCAGGAAGTTCAGCGGGATCTGGGAGAACTGCAGGTGCGCGCCGCCCTGGAGGAACAGCACCTCGTGGGTCGCGGGGATGTTCATCAGCTCCTTGAGCAGGGCGATGGCCTCGTTGTGGACGGCCTCGTAGTCCTTGCCGCGGTGGCTGTGCTCCATGATCGACATGCCGGTGCTGCCGAACTCGATGAACTCGTCGCGCGCGCGCTCGAGGGCAGGCAGGGGGAGGCCGGCCGGGCCGGCGTTGAAGTTGATGACTCGCATGCGTGTCTCCGCGAAAAAGGCCGCGTGGCGGCGTGGGGTCGAAAGCACGAGGACTCTCGCGCGTTGCGCCGCTCGCTGCAAGGCCCACGCGAGCCGCCCCAGGGCCTTCCTCCGTCCTCTCCGTCGGGCTAAGAGAAGGCCCATGCGAACCAAGCTCCCCCTCGTCCTGGCGGTGGCCGCCTTCGTCCTGGTCGCGGCCCTCGGGCTGTGGTGGGCGGCGCGCGGCCAGCTCCGGGTCGCCCGCCAGCTCGTCGCGGTGGAGGACACCGCCCCCTCGCTCGCCCGCCTCCACCAGGAGGCGGCCTCGGGCCGGCTGCGGATGCTCGGGCCGGCCACCCTGGAGGACGCGCTCATCTCCGCCGGCTTCCCGCCCAAGCGCCCGCTCCCGGGGCTCGCGCCTCGCGCGACCCTCAAG
>CAZAIE010001642.1:0-1548 GCA_964485035.1 uncultured Myxococcaceae bacterium
GTGAAGGACCGCGGCCCGGACCCGGCGACCGGAGTGACGGTGACGGCGACGCTGCCAGCCAAGGTCACCGTGGCGAGCCTGCCCTCCGCCTGCACCAACGCATCGGGGACCGTGACCTGCACCGTCGGAGACCTCGCCAACGGCGCGTCGCGGTCGCTGAAGCTCACCGCCAAGCCGACGCAGGTGGGCAAGCTCACGTTCAAGGCCAGTGTGAACGGCACCAGCAAGGACCCGGACCCGGCCAATGACTCGGCCTCGGTGAGCAGCACCGTGACCGAGCCCGCGCTGGAGGTCGCCGTGGGCGCGGGGCCGCACACCCCGAGCGACGCGACCGCGCTGAAGGGCGCGACCGACGTCCCGCTGCTCCAGCTCCAGCTCGACGCCCCCGCCGACCGCGAGGTCTCGCTCGATGGCCTGGAGGTCCAGTCCTCGGGAACCGGCCGCGACGACGTGCACGTGACCCAGGTGAAGGCCTACGCAGACGACGACGGCGACGGCGTGCACGACGCCAACGAGCGGCTGCTGGGTTCGGGGACGTTCTCCGCGGACGACGGCGTGCTCTCCCTGAGCTTCGCCGAGCCGCTTCCGATCGCTGCGGGCGCGAGCGCACAGGTCCTGGTGACCTACGACCTCTCCGCGACGCTGGCCACGCGGACCGGCGAGCGCGGCGGCGGCTGGGGCGGCGGCTTCGCGTTCCTGCTCTTCCCGGTGGCGTTCGGCGGGGTCGTCGCCGCGGGCAGGCGGAGGTGGGCGGCGCTGGCGGTGGTGCTGATCGTCACCGGAGTCGGCGTCGCCTGCAGCGGCGGCGGCAGCCCCGAGCCGAGCAGCCCGGACACCGGGGTCACCTCGCCGCGCGATGCCGGGACCTCTGGAGGTCCAGTCACCTTCCAGGTCACCGCGACCGGCGCGAGCCTCTCGCAGGCCTCGGGCAAGCCGGTGACCGCGACGGGCCTCCCGGTGGCGGGAGCGACGATCACGGTGGCGAGGTAGAGCGGGCTCAGCCGTCCAGCGCAGCCCGGCTGGGGAACCTGGGGAAGGCGCCGCGGGCGATGTCCTCCAGCGAGGGCAGCGTCGAGGCGCCCGACCTCTGCGCCAGGTGCCCCAGCAGCCGTGGGTAGCTCTCCCGGGCGGGGACGCCAGGGAAGAGCTCCGAAAGCCGCAGATCCGCCGCCTCGAGCCGCACCACGGTGTCGCCGGAGGGAGCCGCAATCCGCAGGTCGGTCACCAGCGCCGGCGGGGTCTGATCCGTGACCAGCACTGCGCGGATGCCCCGGAGCTGCTCCAGCGGCACCGACACCTCGCGGCCGGCAGTCTCCAGGCTGACCGAGTCGGCGGCGACTGCCCGCAGGCTGCACCGGACGATCCGCGGAGCAACCACGGGCTCCGGGGCCGGCGCGGTCTGTTGCAGGAGCGCCTCGACCGCCTGCTGCCGCGCAGGAGGGAGCCCCGGAATGGCGCCGGCGCGCTGCGCCAGCTCGCGAGCGCCCTCCCGGTCCCGGCGACGGAGCCGGAGCTCGGCCACGCGGAGCAGCGCCTGGGCTCCCGCAT
>CAZAIE010001643.1:0-1545 GCA_964485035.1 uncultured Myxococcaceae bacterium
GCGCTGAACGACCTGGTGCCCCGGCTCGCGGCCTTCGAGCAGCACTTCCCGCTGGTCCTCCCGCCCAGCCTGGAGGGGGAGCGCATCGAGGAGGATCGTCGGGTGGTGCTGCGCCTCACTCCGGCGTCGGACGGCACGCTCGGCGTGGAGCTGCGCGTGAGGCCGCTGGGCGACGGGGCGTCGCGCGTGCCGGGCAGCCCGCCGGCGCGCATCACCGGGGAGCGGGACAAGAAGCGGGTCCACGTGGTCCGCGACCTGACCGCAGAGACGGCTCGCGCGCAGGCGCTGCTCGAGGGGCTCGGGCTGCAGGCCGCCGACGTCCCCGACCCCTGGGCCCGCCGCCTCGCAGGTGAAGCGGCGCTGGACCTGGTCGCGGCGCTGCAGGCGCGCACCGACGTGGTGCTGGAGTGGCCGGCGCAGGTCACGCCGCTGCGCATCGCGGGCCAGGGCTCGGCCAAGGGCCTCAAGGTGAAGGTGGAGGCCAAGAAGGACTGGTTCGGCCTCGACGGGACGCTGCAGGTCGGCGACGAGTCGGTCTCGCTGGCGGCGGTGCTGGATGCGGTGCGGCGCGGCAGCGGCTACGTCGAGCTGGGCCCGGGGCGCTGGGCGCAGCTCGCCCAGGACCTGCGCGCGCGGCTGCAGCGAGCCTCAGACGTGGTGTACGCCGGCCGCTCCGGCCTGGAGATAGGCGTCGCGGGCTCGGCCGCCCTCTCCGACCTGCTCGACTCCGAGGCCGAGGTGGAGCTGTGCGCCTCCTGGCGCGGGCTGATCGAGCGGATGAAGACCGCGCAGGCCTCGGAGCCGAAGCTGCCCGCGGGGCTCAAGGCCCAGCTGCGGCCGTACCAGGAGGAGGGCTTCCGCTGGCTGATGCGCATGGCGCACTGGGGCGTGGGGGCCTGCCTCGCCGACGACATGGGCCTGGGGAAGACGCTGCAGGCGCTGGCGGTGGCGCTCGCGCGCCGCGACGCGGGGCCGACGCTCGTGGTCGCGCCGACGTCGGTGGGCTTCAACTGGCGCCGGGAGTGCGAGCGCTTCACCCCGGGGCTGCGTCCGGTGGTCTTCCGCGAGGGCGACCGGGCGGCGACGCTGGCCTCGCTGCAGCCGGGAGATCTGCTCATCGCCAGCTACGGGCTGCTGCTCCGCCACGCCAAGGAGCTCCGGGAGGTCCGTTTCGGGACGCTGGTGCTGGACGAGGCGCAGGCCATCAAGAACGCCGGCACCCGCCGCGCCCGGGCCGCGCGGGACCTGCAGGCGGACTTCCGGCTGGCGCTCACCGGCACGCCCATGGAGAACCACCTGGGCGAGCTGTGGAGCCTGCTCCGGGTGCTCACCCCGGGCCTCCTGGGCAGCTGGGACCAGTTCCGCGAGCGGTTCGCGACCCCCATCGAGAAGCAGAAGGACGCCCGGCGGCGCGAGGCGCTGGCGCGGGCGGTGCGGCCGTTCATCCTGCGCCGGACCAAGGCCGAGGTGGCCACGGACCTGCCTTCCCGCACGGAGCTGCGGCGGACGGTGGTGCTCTCGCAGGCGGAGCGCGTGCTCTACGAG
>CAZAIE010001644.1:0-1543 GCA_964485035.1 uncultured Myxococcaceae bacterium
GAGCATCTCGGCCTCGGTCTTCTGCACGAGGTCGCCGATGGTCTTGATGTTCGCCTGGGTCAGGCAGTTGGCCGAACGGACCGAGAGCTCCAGCTCGTCCACCGAGCGGAAGAGGTTCTCGTTCAGCCGCTCCTCGGTCTTCGGCGCCTCGATCGGAGCCGGCTCCTCGGCCTCGTCGAAGTTGATGAAGACCGACATCTGCTCCTTGAGGATCTTCGCGGCGTAGGCCACCGCGTCCGCCGGCTTCACCGAGCCGTTGGTCCAGACCTCGAGGGTCAGCTTGTCGTAGTCGGTCTGCTGGCCGACGCGCGCGTTGGTGACCTGGTAGTTCACCTTCTTGATCGGGCTGAAGAGCGCGTCGATGGGCATGGTGCCGATGGGCGAGCCGGGGACCTTGTTGCGGTCCGCGGACACGTAGCCACGGCCGCGGCGGCAGGTCAGCTCCATGCGGACCTTGCCACCGTCCGAGATGGTGCAGACGTGGTGACCGGGATTGAGGATCTCCACCTGGTCGTCAGTGGTGATGTCGCCCGCCTTGATCTCCTTCGGCCCCACCGCCTCGAGGACCAACTTCTTCTCCTCGGCGGTGTGCATCTGCAAGAGCACTTCCTTCAGGTTGAGGATGACGTCCGTGACGTCTTCAGCCACCTCGGGGATGGTGCTGAACTCGTGGTCCACGCCGTCGATCTTCACGGTGGTGAACGCCGCACCCTGCAGGCTCGAGAGCAGCACGCGCCGCAGGCTATTGCCCAGCGTGGTGCCGAAACCGCGCTCGAGGGGCTCGGCCACGAACTTGCCGTAGGTGTCGGTGAGGGAATCCTGGTCCACGCTCAAGCCGCGGGGCTTGATGAGGTCGCGCCAGTTCTTGGCGATGATCGCGTCTGCCATTGTGGTTCTCTCCTGCCGGGGGCGATGGGGCTAAGACCCAAAGCACTGCCCGAAGGTCCCGTCGGGGCCGGCCCTGTTCTGGACCGATGCGACCCCGCGGGGCGTGAGGTGCCTGCCCGCTCGCGCAGGCAGAGGGCCGTCGCACGGCCCGGGAAGCACTGCGGCCCTGCGCCTTGCGACGCAGGGCCGCGAGCGCGACCAATTACTTCGAGTAGAGCTCGACGATGAGCTGCTCGTTGATGGGCATCGTGAGGTCCTCGCGCGCGGGCGCGGTCTTCACGGTGGCCTTGAACGCCTTCTTGTCGATCTCGAGCCACGGCGGCACGCCGCGGCGGTCGACGGCCTCGAGCGCCTCGGTGATGCGCACGACCTTGCGGCTCTTCTCGCGCACCTCGATGACGTCGCCCGGCTTCACCGCGAACGACGGGATGTTCACCCGACGCCCGTTCACGTTGAAGTGGCCATGGCGGACGATCTGCCGCGCCTCGGTCCGGGTGTCCCCGAAGCCGCCGCGGAAGACCACGTTGTCGAGCCGCAGCTCGAGCGCCTGCAGCAGGTTCTCGCCCGTCTTGCCCTTCTTGGCGGCGGCGCGCGCGTAGTACAGCCGGAACTGCTTCTCGAGCAGGCCGTACATGCGCTTGACCTTCTGCTTCTC
>CAZAIE010001645.1:0-1543 GCA_964485035.1 uncultured Myxococcaceae bacterium
TCGTGGTTGGTGTGACGCGGGGAAGGCTAGCAGGCACCCCTGACATCGCTTCGGCCGCGAGGGGGCGCGAGGGGCCGCGAGGGTGCCAGTCCCTGCGCAAATGGGTGGAGGAGAAGTCCCAGAGAAGTGCCAGGCCCTACTCAACAGGCCCTACTCAAACGGGGGAGTCATAGAGCCTTCCCAATCCTGAGTCTGGCACCACGACTCACGTCCCCGCCTCGACTACCATGCCCGCCCCGATGGACCCATCGCCTGGCCAACTCCGCGCCTTCGCGTACCTCAACGCCGAGAAGGCAGCCCTCTACCGCGCCGTCCTGGGGGTGTTCGTTCTGGCCAAGGAGCGGTTCTCGCTCCACCTGCGCCCCGGCGAACTCCTGCGTGCCCTCGCGCCGTGCCAGCCCGGACTCGAGGCCTCCGAGCTCGACGCCGCGCTGGGCCAGCTCTGCACCTGGGGCAACCTCCAGGCGCACGCGGACACCGCCGAGGTCGCGACCGTCGAAGACTTCTACCGGCCCCGCTACCTCTACCAGCTCACCGCCGAGGGGGAGGCCGCCGAGCGCGCCGTCCGCGCCTTCCACGAGTGGCTGGTCCAGCCCGGGGAGCTGCAGTCCGCAGCGCTCGCCGACCTGGTCGCCCTGCTGCGCGAGCTGGAGCAGGAGGCCCGCCTCCCTGCGCTCGACGGCAGCAAGGTCTCCCGCATCCTCAAGTCGCTGGTCCAGGCGCTGGAGGAGCTGACCTCCCGGGCCCAGGTCTTCCTGCGCAGCCTCCAGCGCACCATCGACCTGCAGGGCGTCACCGTCGAGGCCTTCCTGGCCTACAAGGAGCGCCTGGTCGAGTACCTCGAGCGCTTCATCGCGGAGATGCTCGTCTCCTCCGGCGAGATCGCCTCCGCCCTTGAGCGGCTCGACGCCCTGGGGGTCGGGCAGCTGCTCGAGGCCGCCGCGGAGCGCGAGGTCGCCGACGCGCTCGAGCCCAGCCCCGAGCTCTCCCTCCGCGCGCTGGAGGGCTGGCGCGGACGCTGGGGCGGCCTCTGCGCCTGGTTCCAGGGCACCGGGGCCGAGCCCTCCCAGGCCGAGGTGCTGCGCGCCCGCGCCCGCGCCGCCATCCCCGCCCTGCTCGGCGCCGTCGCCAACCTCCACGACCGCCGGCTCACCCGCACCGACCGCTCGACCGACTGGCGCACCCTCGCCCGCTGGTTCGCCGGCCTGGACTCGGAGGAGGACGCCCACCGCCTCTTTCGCGCCGCCACCTGCCTCGCGCCCGCCCGCCACCTGGCCGCCGACGAGCAGAGCCAGGCGTGCTGGGAGACCTCCCAGGTCGGCCCCCAGACCAGCTGGCTCGAGGCCCCGCCCCTGCGCATCTCCCTGCGCCTGCGCGCCACCGGCCGCTACACCCGCCGCGGCCGCCCCAACGACGTCGTGGACCGCAGCCTCGAGAAGGCGGAGCTGGCCCGCCTCGCCCGGCTCGAGGCCGAGCGCCTCGAGGAAGCCCTGGCCCACCTCGCCACCGGCGTCCCCACCCGCCTCTCCCAGCTGGGCACACT
>CAZAIE010001646.1:0-1542 GCA_964485035.1 uncultured Myxococcaceae bacterium
CTCCAGGATCGCAGCGTGATGGCGGTGGAGTGCCGGAACGCCGGTCGCGTGGCGGTTTTTCGCGCGCAGGCGCTCCGCTCGCCCGTTCTGGAGTCCCTCGGCCCGCGCCTCGACACGCATCCCGAGGCCCAGTACCTCGTGCTGGCTCCAGAGTCCCTCGTGCCGCACCTGCGGCCGCTCCTGAACGCCCGCGGCGCCCAGGGCTTGAAGGTCGCTGGAGTGGCCCTGGAGTCGGTCTACGACCGGTTCTCGGGAAGCCAGCCGTCCCCGCAGGCCGTGACGGCCTTCCTGGAGTGGGCGCGGCAGGGCGCGGTGGCTCCGCGCTGGGTCCTGCTGGTGGGGTCGACCTCCTACGACCCCCGCGGGCGAACGCCCCAGCGACCCTCCGATGCCCCGGTGCTCCCGGTCCTGTTCCCCGAGCTCCGGCTGCGGACGCTGAGCGACGCCGCGCTGGTCTCGGACGGGGCAGGGGTTCCCCAGGTCGCGCTGGGACGTCTGCCCACCTCCGACCCGAGGGAGATCGACACCTACGTCCGCAAGGTCCTGGACTGGGAGGGGCGGGCGCCCACCAGCGGTCTGCGGATCTTCTCGGGCGCGCAGCAGTCCTCCCGAGACCCGGACTTCGCGGTCGTCGCCGAGGTGCTTGCCGGCACCGGCGGAGGCATCGCTTCGCCGCTCCCCACGGCCGCGGCGCTGGGGCAGGAGTGGGGCCAGGCCGGGGTGGTGGCGTACGTCGGCCACTCCGCGACGACCTTCTGGAACTGGGTGTCGGGGGGCCCGGGAGTCAGCGTGGCGTCGGCGGACCTGCCTTCCTCGCGGGTCCCGGTGGTGCTCTCTGCGGGTTGTCAGGACGCCGGCCCGACCTCCCTGGAGATGAGCATGGCGTTCGGGATGATCAGCGCTCCTATGGGGCGCGGGGCCATCGCCTACGTCGGCCAGTCCGGCCTGGGCGACCCCAACCAGGCCGCAGGAGTGCTGAACGCTCTCCTGCTCTCGAGGGCCAGGACCTGGGGCGAGGCGTGGCTCGACGCCGTCCGCAGCGTCCCCAATGCCACCGGACTCTCCTCCCTCTTCGTGGGGGATCCGGCGCTCACGCGGGTTCCATTCCGCGTCCTCGAGAAGGGTCAGCTTCCGCTGGACGGACTCACCGTAAAACGGCAGTGATTCCAGGTTCTTCTTGTTGACTGCGCCCGCTGGACGGCAGGCGTGCGAGCGGGTAGACATCCCGCTCTGCGAAACACGGAGGTCGCCATGTCGCACCAGGTCATCCACTCGGCACAGGCTCCGCAGGCCATCGGTCCCTACTCGCAGGCCATCGCCGCACCCGCCCAGGGCCGGCTGGTCTTCTGCTCCGGGCAGATCCCCCTCGACCCGGCAACGGGCGAGATGATCGTTGGCGACGTGGTCGCCCAGGCCGAGCGCGTCATGAAGAACCTGGAAGCGGTGCTCGCCGCGGCGGGCCTCGGGTTCGGGCACGTGGTCCGCACGACCATCTACCTCACCGACCTGGCCGACTTCGCGAAGGTGAACGAGGTCTACGGC
>CAZAIE010001647.1:0-1542 GCA_964485035.1 uncultured Myxococcaceae bacterium
TGCCTGGACCCTCCCGGCGGCGGCGACCAGCGCGGCGAGGTCTGCCGGGACGTTGAAGCGATAGGAGAGGCCGGCGAAGGCCACGCGGGCCTGCCGGGGAGTGAGCAGTCGGGCGGCCTGCGCCGGTGAGTCCCCCAGGCGGCGGAAGAGCTCCTCGAGCACGGCGCCGAAGAGCTCCGCGCGCCCGTACGCGAGGCACGTGGAGACGAGCCCCACCAACTCGGCGTCCTCGGGACGCGGATACCGGCGCGGGAAGCGGACCGGGTCGGCGGGGACGCGCGCGGCCATCGCCACGGGGTCGAGCAGGGCCTCCAGCACCGGGCGCAGCCGCGCCGCGCGGGAGGCGGTGAGCATCAGCGGGTCATCTCCCGAACCGCGTGTCCCAGCTCCGGGAGGATGAGCCGGTCCAGGGCGAGGCGGGCAGCGGCGGGTGAACCGGGCAGCGCGAAGACGATCATCCCGCGCAGGGTGCCGGCGACGGCCCGCGACATCATCGCTGGCGTGCCGATCTCCTTGAACGAGAGGGCCCGGAACAGCTCGCCGAAGCCGTCCAGCCGCTTCTCGAACAGGGGGAGCAGCGCCTCCACGGTGGTGTCGCGGCGGCCGAGGCCGGTCCCGCCGCTCACGATCACCGCGCGGGCGCCACAGGCCGGCGCCGCCTCCTGCACCGCCTGGAGCAGCTGGGCCGGCTCGTCCTTCACCACCGCGCGCCCGGCGACGGTGTGGCCCGCAGCGACGAGCAGCTCGCAGATCAGCTGGCCGCTGGCGTCGGAGCGCTCGTCGCGCGTGTCGCTGGAGGTCACCACGAAGCACGCCACGCTCGCCGGCGCGTGCGCCTTGTGCTCGAGGTGCGTCCGGCCTTCGCCAGGGGGGTCGGGGTGATGGTGGTCGTGATCGTGGGAGAGGGGATCGTGCATGGTCAGTCCTCGAGCTGGGCGACCAGCCGGTCGCCCTCCAGCTCCACCGGGACGACGTCCTGGTCGCCGCAGAGGTGGGGAGCGTTCAGGTTGCGCCCGGTCACGAGGTCGAACACCACCCCGTGGCACGGGCAGGTGACCTCCCGGCCGCTCACCTTGCCCCGCGAGAGCAGGCACCCGGCGTGGTTGCAGGTATCGCGGATGGCGTGCAGCCGGCCTTCCCAACGGCTCGCCAGGAGATACGTTCCCTCGACCTCGTAAGCCTTGACCGCGCCTTCCTCGATGGGCGGTGGGCCCAGCGGCACGCGCCTCACTCCACGCGCCTCGTCTCGTTGACGTCGATGTCGCCCTGGGCCTTGCTGACGATGGCGCGCACCTTCTCCGCGTCGGGAGCGTCGGGGGCGTACTGGAGGTAGGCCTTGTACTGCTCCAGGGCCTTCTTCTGCTGGTTCAGCTTCGCGTAGCAGATGCCCAGGCTCTTGTGAGCGGGCGCCATGCGGGGGTCCATGGCGAGGCCACGCTCGAGATACGCCACCGCCTCGGCGCAGCGGTTGGCGCGCGCGAGGTCCTGGCCCGCGCGCGCGATGGCCACCGGGTCCGCCGGGTCGATGGCCCGGCTCTTCGA
>CAZAIE010001648.1:0-1541 GCA_964485035.1 uncultured Myxococcaceae bacterium
GATGGGGAGGCAGGAGGTGCCGGCCGGGCAGCGGGGCGGGGCGTCGGCCGCGAGCGCACAGACCACCCGGCACGCCGCGGGGTCGCCGACGCCAGCCGAGAAGCAGGTCATCCCCGCGCCGCACTGGTCGACCGCGCTGCAGGGTTGGCCCTGCACCTTGTTGCCCGGCGCGCGGCACAACCCCTCGATGGCGCCCATGAGCGGGTCCT
Organism: uncultured Myxococcaceae bacterium; assembly: GCA_964485035.1. Classification (GTDB taxonomy): domain Bacteria; phylum Myxococcota; class Myxococcia; order Myxococcales; family UBA5297; genus CAZAIE01. Next base: position 210 of record CAZAIE010001648.1, read on the forward strand.
GCGAACGGAAGGGGAAGCAGGCCTCGCCCGCGGGGCAGGCGGCGCTTGCAGGAGTGCAGCTGCGGACCCGCTCGCAGAGGACGGGGGCGCGGTCCGGCTGGTTCTGGCGCAGGCAGAGCTGGAGCCCTCCGGCTTGCGGGCAGGCGCTGTCGCGGGTGCAGAACCGGGCGCAGACGCGCGCCCCGGGCGTGTACTCGACGCAGGCGGAACCCGGCGCGCAGTCGGTCTCCACGGCGCAGGGCTGGTAGTCCCCGCGGTCGCCGGCGGCGACGCAGACGAACTGCCCCGGGACGCGCAAGAGCGAGCACTTCTCCCCGAGCTGGCAGGAGACCGGGCTGGTGAACGGCTCGCAGGGACGCATCCGCTGGCAGAGCACCGGCGTCGTCCCGCCCAGTGTCAGCACGCAGAGCTCGTGGCCGCCGGCCTGCGGACAGTCGGCGTCGGAGCGGCAGAGCGCGAGGCACACCGCGCCCACCTGGCCCGGCGGGATGGCGCAGGCGAAGCCGGCCGCACAGGGCGCCGCGGCAGAGCAGGGCTCCTGGTCGCCACGCGTCCCAGCCGTGGAGCAGCCGAACTGGGAGCCCCCGACCGGCTGGCAGGCCTCGCCCTCGGGACAGGAGGCGTCGGCGAACGGGTCGCAGGGCGTGAAGCCGGCGTCGCGGCCGGGGGGAGGTCGCGCCGGCTCGATGCAGGCGGCCAGCCCGAGGGCGAGCAGGGCGATGGAGGCGGAGGGCCGCATCGGGGACGAAGGCAACCACCCGGGCGTGCGGGCGGTCAAGCGCTCTCGTCCTGGTGGAAGAAGCGCCGCAGCGCCGGCAGCTCCTCGCGCCGCCCGAAGAACTCGGCGCAGGTCCCGAAGAACGCGATGGCGCCCCCGTCCAGCACCGCGACGCGGTCGGCGGTCCGCTCGATCGACGCGAGGTCGTGGGAGACCACGAGAGCCGTGGCCCCGGCGTCCGCCGCCCCGCGGATCGCCTGGTCCACGGTCCTCGCCGCCGCCGGGTCCAGGCCGGTGGTGGGCTCGTCGTAGAGGACGCACTCCGGCGAGAGCGCCAGGGCCCGGGCGATGGACGCCCGCTTGCGCGAGCCGGGCCCCACCTCCTGCGGCAGCCGGTCCGAGAGCGCCTCCAGGCCCACGCGGGCCAGGGCCTTCTGGGCTCGGGCGTCGGCCTGCGCCGCGTCGAGCCCCAGGCCGCGGGTGAGCGGCAGCGCCACGTTCGCGAGCAGGGTCGCCGAGTCGAGCAGCGCCGAGCCCTGCACCACGTAGGGTACCCGCCGGCGCAGCTCGTTGAGCTGCCGCTCCGGCCACCCGTCGATGCGCTCGCCGCCGAC
>CAZAIE010001649.1:0-1536 GCA_964485035.1 uncultured Myxococcaceae bacterium
GCCTCTTGTCTCGTGGGCTCGGAGATGTGTATAAGAGACAGGCACGCAACCTCGCCGTCGACGCCCCGGCGCTGGTGAGCGACAGCGCCGGCGGACTGAACGCCGCGTGGGCCCTGGCGCGCCCGGACCGGTCCGCGATCGTCGAGACGGCCGCGGCGCTGGCAGAGGGCGAGGGCCGGTTCGGCAGGACCCTCCTCGCGGCGCTGGGCCGCCACACCCCAGGCTCCCTCGCCGGGCTCCTCGCCGACCGCCTGTCGGCGGCCTTCAGCCCCCACGAGGCGCCGGACAACACCAACTTCTACTTCTTCCGCCTGCACGCCCCGCCGCTGCGCCCGCCGGTTCCCGACTTCACGCTGGTCGGTCCGCTCGGCCTGGTCGGGCTGTTCCTGGCCCGCCGGCGCTCGCTCGGGCCCGCGGCGCTGCTCGCGCTGGCCGCCCTGTGCGGCACCAGCTTCGCCATGCTGCTGGCCTTCTTCGTCCGCGACCGCTTCCGCCTGCCCTTCGCGGTGGCGCTGCTGCCCTTCGCGGCGCTCACGCTGGTCGAGGCGGGCCGCCGCCTGCGCCGCCCGCGGGACCTCGCGCTGCTGGCGCTGCCAGTCGCCGTCGCCGCAGGGGTGTTCCACCTCCAGCCCTCGCCGGCGAACCCCGTGCGCCCGGCGGACCACGCCGCGGCCTATCTCGCCTCCTACCTCCCCGACGCCCGCGAGGCGATGGACCGGGGCCGGGCCGGGGACGCCGCCGCGCTGCTGCTGCGGTCGCTGCAGACCGCCCCGCGCCCGCTGGTCGATGGCGGTCCGCTCGCGGCAGATGACCGGGCGCTCGCGGGACTCTTCTCGGGGGTCTACCTCGAGTTGGCCCGCGCGCTTTCGGCGAGCGGCGATGCGGCCGGCGCAGCGCGTGCCCAGGCCCACGCCGCCTGGCTCTCGCAGGCCGCGGGAGGTGGCCCGTGAGCCCAGACGCCTCCGCCAGCCTGTACCGCCGTGGACTGGTCGTGCTCACGCTGGTGAACCTGGTCAACTACCTCGACCGGTTCGTCATCTCCTCGCTGGTCGAGAGCCTGCGGACCGCGTTCGGCGTCTCGGACTTCGAGCTGGGGCTCTTGGGACCGGGCTTCATCATCGTCTACATGTGCGCCTCACCCGTCTTCGGCGCCCTGGGCGACCGGCGCTGGCGACCGGGGCTCATCGCGCTGGGGGTCGGGCTCTGGAGCCTGGCCACTGCCGCGGGGGGCCTCGTCCAATCGTTCTGGAGCCTCTTCGGGGCGCGGGCACTGGTGGGCGTGGGCGAGGCCGCCTACGGGACGATCGCGCCGAGCCTGCTGGCCGACTACTACCCGCCCGAACGGCGCGGACGCATCTTCTCCATCTTCTACGCCGCCATCCCCATCGGCTCGGCGCTGGGCTACGTCCTGGGCGGGCTGGTGGACCAGCGGTTCGGCTGGCGGGCGGCGTTCTTCATCGCCGCGGTTCCGGGTCTGTTCCTGGCCCTCTTCTGCCTGCACCTGCCCGACCCGCCCCGTGGCGCCCAGGACGCAGA
>CAZAIE010001650.1:0-1532 GCA_964485035.1 uncultured Myxococcaceae bacterium
GGTTGTTGAAGTCGTGCGCGATGCCCCCGGCGAGCCGGCCGATGGACTCCATCTTCTCCGCCTGCCGGAGCCGCTCCTCCAGGACCTGCGTCGCCGCCCGCGCCTGGCGCGCCTCGGTCACGTCGTCGGTGGTCCCGTAGACCTCCGGCGCCCCGTCGGGCCCGCGCACCGCGACCCCCGAGGAGACCAGCCTGCGCTCCGAGCCGTCGGCGCGCCTCACCCGGTACTCGCACGAGGTGCGCCGCCCCGGGGTCGCGAGGCTCTCCTGCAGCGTGGCCTGGACGCCGGGAAGGTCCTCCGGATGGATGTACGAGAAGTACCGGGGGAAGTCGTCACCGATGGTCCCAGGAGGGAGCCCGAGCAGCCCGTCCACGGCCTCGGAGATGTATCCGCGGGTCAGCGCTCCGCTTGCGTCCACGCCCGCCTTCCAGAACACCGAGGTGATCGACGAGAGGATCTGCCGGTACAGCTCGCGGCTCGCCCGCACCGCCTGCTCGGCCTCCTTGCGCGCGGTGACGTCCCGGAAGTACCAGACCCGCCCCAGCACCTCCCCGGTGGCGGCCCGCACCGGCTCGGAGTGCCGCTCGAGCGTCCGCCCGTCGACCAGCTCCACCTCGTCGTCGCTCACCGCCTCCGGCTGGCGGTACAGCTCCGCGACCTGGGCCAGAAACCCCTCCGGGTCCTTCAGCCGGGTGCGCACCGCCTCCCGGAGCTGGGGGCTCGTGCGGATGGCCACCTCCGCCTCGGACAGACCCCAGAGCTGGGCGAACCGGCGGTTCTGGTGGACCACCCTGCCCTCCAGGTCCACGTAGAGGATGCCGTCCGACGAGGCCTCGGACTGCGCGACCAGGAGCGCGTACTGGTACGAGGTCCTCTCCTCCGCCCGTCGGCGCGCCTCGACCTCCGCCCGCGCCCTCTCCAGCGCGTCCCGGTTGATGCCGATCACCGCCACCGCCGCCACCCCGGCGATCAGCGCCGCGAAGACCACGTCGGCGAAGTACGACCCGAGCGCATCGGGAGCCACCCCCAGCGTGTCGCTCGAGCCCCAGGCGAACAGCGCCAGGGCGAGGACGTTGCCCCCCACGTAGAGCCCCACCACCCATCGCCTCCGGGTGAGCACCAGCGGCAGAAGCCCCAGCAGCGCCAGCACGAAGACCACCGTGTCCAGGCGCGAGAGCCCCGTCGACCGGTCCCCCAGCATCACCCCCCAGACCACGGCCAGGGCGAGGTTCAGGAAGGAGTGCGCAGCGACGACGAAGCGCCCGTGCTGCAGCACCCAGAGCACGCCGACCAGCCCCGCCCAACCGCCGAGCATCGCCGCCACCGCCGGCCAGTTCACCTGGTGCTGCAGCCTCGCGGAGCCCAGGTTGATGGCCACCGTCACCGCGATGAACAGCGGCAGGACGACCAGCAGCACCAGCGTGACATAGAGGAGGATCCGCGCCTTCAGGCGCGTGACATGGTCCCCTTCCGGGTAGCGCCGCAGCGCCCACTCGCTCAGCCGCATGCTGACCTCAGGGTAGGTATAGGGG
>CAZAIE010001651.1:0-1531 GCA_964485035.1 uncultured Myxococcaceae bacterium
GCGGCGAACAGCTCCGGGTCCGCCTCCAGCGTCCGCGTCCGTTCGGCGAGCAGCGGCAGCGCCCGCGCCAGGTGCCGCGCCTCGGGCAGCTCGAAGCGGCGGTCGAGCTCCCGGGCGACCTCGGTGGCTGCGGTCCAGTCGGCCGCCTCGAGCAGGGGACCGAGCTTCGCGAGCCGGGCCGTGCGCGACGAGAAGAGCCCGAGCTGGTCCGGCTCGGAACGCACCGGCGCGGTCACCGGCGGCGCGACCAGCTCCGCCAGCAGCGCCTGCAGTCCGAGGTGCAGGGCGCGGTGCCACAGACGTGCCCGCGCCGCGCGCGCCTCGGGGACGGTCGGTGCGGGGTGCGACTCGGCGTGGAGCGCCAGCGCGCGGGCGAAGGCCGCGGCGTCTTCGGCCAGGAAGAGGGGCTCGCCGAGCACGCGGGCGCAGTCGGGGCAGATGGGCAGGGAAGAGCCCCCCGTTCCGAGCGGGTCGATGTCGAAGGTGCCGTCCTCGAGGAAGCCGGGTGGAACCAATGGTCGCTGTGTGCGCGGGCCGGTCTCGCAGAGGCAGAAGGCGCAGGGCGTGGAGTCCATGAGGCCGGAAGCTACCGCGCACCCGAGAGCAGACCCAGCTTCTTGCAAGCGGGCTGGTCGACTCGGCCATCCTCGTCCAGGGGGATCGGCATCACCCCTCCGCGCAGCACCGAGCCGTGGAGGTCGGTGTCCGTCTCGAGGCTTGCGCCAGTCACCCGCGTCAGCCTGGCGTCGAGCTGGAGCGCGCGCACGAGACCCAGCTCGGGGTGCCTCTGCGGCTCGGGCAGGTGCGCCGTGAAGGAGTCGAAGTGGGCCACGACGACCAGCCGGTGCAGCCGGGTTCCCGCGGGGAGGCAGAACGGGCCGCGGGTGATCGGCGCCGCCAGCTCGAGCGCGAGCCACTGGCCCTGGCTGTTCCAGCGCGCCGGGCCCCGGGCGTTGATGCCCAGCGCGGAGAACTCGCCGGCCGCGGAGCAGGCACGGATGCGGCCTGTCTGCGGGTCGAGGCCCAGGGTCGCTCCCGAGGGGACCTCGAGCCGAGCGGGCGCGGCGACGACGGTCGGCGCGGCCAGTGTGACTGCGACGAGCAGGTCGGGCCGCCGCGGATCGAGCCAGCCCTCGGCGTTCATCTGCAGCGTGCTCCCCGCGGCGATGGGCGTGCCGTCGAGCGAGACCTCGCGCGCGAGCCTGGCCGACGCGAGCCGCTGCGAGCCGGTGTGGAAGGTCCTGCCAGTGACGTCGAGTGCGGCGACGAGCTCCGGATGTCGCGGCAGCGCCAGGGTGTGGGCCGCCGTGAGCTCGGCTCTCCGACGCGACACCTCGGCTTGGACCAGCGCGAGGACGCGGTCCAGCTCCGGGCCCGTGGGACCGAAGCAGTCGGTCTCCGCTTCGCCGAAGGCGCGAGGGGGGGCCAGGCAGAGTCCCTCGGGGGCGTCGGCCTCGAACGACTGGTAGGGCTCGGCGGTCCAGTCCAGCGGGAAGCGGCGTCGCCTCGTTGGGAGCAGCCAGGCCTGGAG
>CAZAIE010001652.1:0-1530 GCA_964485035.1 uncultured Myxococcaceae bacterium
GCAGGCGGCGGCCAGGGCGAGCAGGAGGACCAGGATGGGGCTGCGGCGGGGCGTGGACATGGCGGCTCCGGGGGCTGCGTGGACCAGGGAGGATACACGCCTCGGGGCCGGTGGACTCGCGCCGGGCGGAGTACACTGCCGGTCGTGCGCGGGAAGACCACCCGCCGGTCGTCGAGGGGGACAGCGATGGAAGCAGGGCGTAGCCGCCCGCCGGACTTCGAGCGGCGGATCGACACCATCCTCTTGCAGCGCGTCGGGTGGGGCAGCATCCCCATGACGCTCTCGCTCTCCGTGCTCACCGCCGCCGCCGCGTTCGAGGGCGAGACCTGCGTGGCGGTCCTCTCGGGTGTCGCCCAGGCGTTCGCGGCGCTGCTCGCGGTGGTGGTGTGGCTGGGCCGGCGGCACGGCGCGCACCTGGTCGACCCGCGCTGGGCCGGGCCGATCTCGATGGTGAACTGGCTGCTGGCGATGGGCGCGGTGCTGGCCGCGTTCTACGTCTGGCGCGACGTCACCCAGGAGATCTGGCTGGCGCTGCTGCTCTGGGCCTTCGGGGCCATGCAGCTGCGCCGCTTGTGGATGTACCTCGCGGCGGCGGTGTCGGTGCTGTCCTGGGGAGGAGCGGTGCTGCTGCTGGGCCTGCCGCACGTGGCCTTCCACCTCATCACCGTGGCCGGCGCGGTGGCCTGCGCGGCGCTCGCCTTTGCGGCCAACCGGGCGGTGCTCGAGGACCTGGAGTCGCTGCGAGCGGTGGACGACGCGCGCCGCGAGGAGCTGGCCGCGGCGCTCGAGGCCGCGCGCCGGGAGCTGCAGGAGCGCCGCGCCGCCGAGGAGGAGCGGGAGCGGCTGCGCGAGCAGTTCGTCGCCGCCCAGCGCATGGAGGCCATCGGCACGCTCGCCGGGGGCATCGCGCACGACATGAACAACGTGCTCGCTGGCATCCTGGGGGTGGCGGCCAACCTGCGCTACGACGCGACCGACGGCACCGCGGAGGAGCTCGACGCGATCATCGCGGCCTCCCAGCGCGGGGCCTCGCTCACCCGGTCGCTGCTGAGCTTCAGTCGCCGCGCGCCGCAGCGACGTGAGCGGCTGCGCCTTTCCGGCATCGTCGAAGACACGCTGGTCATGCTGCGCCGGACCATCCCCAAGGGGCTGACCGTGCGCGACCAGGTGGACCGGGAGATCTGGGTCGATGGCGATCGCGGCCACCTGACCCAGGCGCTGATGAACGTGTGCCTCAACGCGGTGCAGGCCATCGCCGCCCGTCCCGACAAGCGGCCCGGGCACCTGGACATCACCGTGGGGCGGGCGGCGCTCGACGCGGGCCTCGCCGCACAGCTCGAACTCGAGCCCGGCGAGTACGCCCTGCTCAGCGTGCGCGACGACGGGTGCGGGATGGACGAGGAGGTGCGGCGCCACGTCTTCGAGCCGTTCTTCACCACCAAGCCGCCCGGCCAGGGCTCTGGCCTCGGGCTGGCCATGGTGTGGGGGACGCTCAAGACGCACGGCGGCAGCGCTCGCGCGGAGAGTGCC
>CAZAIE010001653.1:0-1528 GCA_964485035.1 uncultured Myxococcaceae bacterium
GCCCCCGTCTCGACCCGCCCCCAGCCTCCTGGCCAGCTTCGGCTGGGCCGTCGAGGGCTTCCTGCACACCATCGAGCAGCAGCGCAACATGCGCCTGCACGTGCTCTCCGCCCTGCTGGTGGGGCTGGTCGGCAGCGGGCTGCCCTTCGGGCTCGCCGAGCGCGTGACGCTGCTCTTCTGCGTGCTGCTGGTCTTCTTCGCGGAGATCCTCAACAGCGCGCTGGAGGCGCTGGTGGACCTCTACACCGAGGAGGTCCACGAGCGGGCCAAGGTCGCCAAGGACGCGGCCGCGGGAGGCGTGTTCGTGCTCGCCGTGGGCGCGGTCGCGGTGCTGGGAGCAGTGCTGGTGGCGAACCTGGGGCTCGTCCTCGGCGGCGGTGAGCAGATCATCCGTCAGGTGGCGGTGGGCGTCCCCTTCGTGGCCATCGCGGCATTGCTGATGGCCCGGTTCCGGCGGCCGTGGGCGGTCGACGCGCTGCTCTCGCTGGTGGGTTTCGGCCTGCTCGGCGCGCAGTCCCGGTGGACCACCAGCGTGGTCTTCACCTCGGTGAACGCGCTGCTCTTCGTGGCCTGCGTGGCGGTCGCGGTGAGGCGGCGACGGGCTACTCGGACTCCATCGTCACCGTGAGGGTGAAGGTCCCGGCCAGCGGCACCTCCACGTTCCGGGTCACGGTCTTGTAGCCCGGGCGCGAGAGCACCACCACGTGCTTGCCCCGGTTCAGCTCCACGCTCAGCGGCGTCTGGCCGCGGACGTAGCCGTCGACCTTCACCGTGGTCGGGGCGTCGGTCGGCGTGACCAGCACCTTCAGCTCGCCGGTCATGCCCATCACCGCCACCTCGGGCTTGGACTCGGGCTTGGGGTCGGTCCCCGGCGCGGGCTCGGTGTGTCCCGGCGTCCGGGGACGGTGGACCACTGGGGCGCTCCCACCACCGCCGCCGCGCTTCGCCGAGGCGTAGCCGGGGTCCTTGCGCAGCGGCTCGAGGTCGGGCTCGGCCTCGAGGGCGGCGAAGTCCTTGAAGCCGGCGTCCACCATCCCGCGCAGTTCCTGCAGCGCGTCCTTCACCCGGTCGGCGCGGGTGAGCGTCCGCACGATGGCCACCCGCGCGTGGGGGTGCTTGGGGTCCTGCTCCAGGGTCCGTCCCAGGTACTTGAGGGCGTTGTCGAACTCGCTGGCGCCGAGGTAGGCGGTCGCCATCCCGTACAGCACCTCGGGGTTCTTGGGCTCCAGCTCCTCGGCCTGGATGAACTTCTGCAACGCGAAGTCCCAGTGCTTGCCCTTCGCGAACTCCTGGCCCTCGGCGATGAAGGCCTGGGCCCCCGTCTTGGGCTGGGAGGGCTGGTCTGGCACCGGGTCGGCGGACTTCGGGCCGGGACCGGGGCCTGGTCCCGGGTCCACCGCCATCGGCTGGTCCGGCTGCGGCGCGGTGGAGGCCTCGAGCTTCTCCTTCTGGATCAGGTGCCAGCTCACGCCGCCGACGGTCGCCAGCGAGAGCAGCACGAAGACGGGGAAGAGGAGGCTGCGCTTGG
>CAZAIE010001654.1:0-1526 GCA_964485035.1 uncultured Myxococcaceae bacterium
CTTCTTCCGAGCGCGCCGCGCGTGCCAGGCGCCGCTGGTCTCCGGCAGCTTGAGCAGCTCGCGCGCGGTTCGTACTACGTGCTCGCGATCGTAGGGCTTTCCGACATAGTGATCCGCGCCGAGCATCAGGACATCAACAAGACGCTGTATATGAACGCCAGGCCCAGAGTGTTGCTGCTCCACGACCTCAGGAGCGCTGGGCACGACCGGCGCAGCGACCGCTGGTCCCACGGCGCTCGAGGCCGCCGCCGCACCGCCCCCCGCCGGAGCCACGAAGTCGCCCCAGGCCTCGTCCGGAGTCAGCGCCGGCTGCACCTCGGGCGTCTCGCCGGGGATGGCCCCCGGCACCGCACCGGCGAGGTGTGGAGGCACGACCTGGGTGGGCACCCCGTCGCGGCCGGGCTGGGCCTCGCCCTCGAGCGGCGTGCCCTGGGGCAGCGGGCCCCGCACCTCGCGGTCGAAGCCGAGGCCCTCCAGGAACCAGGAAGGGATCGGCCCGGCGTCGAACCCCTCGAGCGTCAGCCCCGCGCGCCGCAAGGCCTTCAGCTCCGCGTCGATCACCGCCAGCGGGTGGTGCGCGCCGCGGCGGGCCAGCACCGCGTCGAAGGTGCGCCGCATCTCGTCGGCGCTGCCGAAGCGCGCCCCCGCGTCCAGCTCCAGCGACCGGGAGATGGCGTCCGCCAGGTCCAGCGGCACGTCCCGCGTCACCAGCGTCAGCGGCGGGGCCGGCTGCTCCAGGGCATCGGCGATCTCCGCGAGCGAGCGGGCCTGGAAGGGGGGCATGCCCGCCACCAGTTCCCACAGCACCGCCCCCAGCGAGAACAGGTCGGAGCGGGCGTCGGGCTCGTGCTTGCCGGTGAGCTGCTCCGGAGACAGGTAGATCGCCTCGACCTGCCCGTCCGCGCGCGTGGGCGCGGCCTGCAGCCCACGCGCCCGGGCCATGCCGAAGCCGATGAGCTTCACCAGCCCGCCCTCGCAGGCGAGCAGGTGCTTGGGAGAGATGTCGCAGTGCACCAACCGCAGCGGAGTCCCGTCCGGCGCCGACCGGGAGTGGACGTGAGCGAGCCCGGAGCAGACCTGGCTCGCGACCGCGGCCACGAACTCGAACGAGAGGCGGCGTCCCAGCCGCTGCGCCCCGGCCAGCACCTGCCCCAGAGTCAGCCCCACCAGCGGCTCGAGCGCCACGAACGCCCGTTCGCCCTGCTGGCCGAAGTCGAGCGGCCGGAGCACGCTGGCGTGCAGGGTCGGGGCCGTCGCCCGGACCTCGCGCATGAAGAGCTCGACCCGCTCCGGCGCGACTGGCGGCAGGAGCACCTTGAGCACGACCTGCCGCTGCTGGCCGCCGGCCTCGATCGACGCGAGGTGGGCCTCGCCCGCGGGGCTGGCGACCAGCGCGCGCACGGACGTGTACTTGCCGAAGAGGGTCCCCATGGGGCAGCGAAGGCACCATGGCCCCCCCGCCAGTGTCAAGCCGGCCCTGCCTCCAGGTGGAACCGCGGGGGCGCCGCGGCCGCTTGACGCCCCCC
>CAZAIE010001655.1:0-1525 GCA_964485035.1 uncultured Myxococcaceae bacterium
GGCCGGACGTACACCCTGCTCCTCGACAAGGCCGGGCCGTTCCACCTCTCGACCCGGCCGTACAACTCGGGGTCCATCTTCTCCTCGACGGTCAAGGTCGAGGACCTGGGAGCCGACGATCACGGGCAGGACACCACGGGCGCGACCGCGCTCGACCTGGGCGGGGCCGCCACCTCCGGAGCCATCCAGTTCCCCGGCGACCGTGACTACTTCCGCTTCACCGTCCCGACGGGCGCCAACTTCGCCTTCCAGGTCATCACCACCGGGATCGCGACCAGCGTGGCGGTGCTGAACTCGGGCGGCGGAACGGTGGCCACGACGACTGGCCCGGGGACCTACGCCTTCAGCGTGCCGGGTCCGGGGGACTACTTCGTCCGGGTGCAGGCTTCCTCGGGGAGCGCGACCGGGAGCTACGGCGTCAGGGTCTCGAACTGAGAGCCGGCGCACGGTCTTGGCTACCAGAACCTCGCCGCCGCCGAGAGCCCCACGCCTCCACTGCTGAGGAGGGGCGTGAGGGCAATGGCCGTCGACCCGACGGGGACCACGACCTGCTTGCCCACGAGCCCCCAGATCAGCAGTCCGAGGCCCACGGCCTGCCCGACTGCATCGAGGATGAGCAACACGCCGGTGGCCTTGGCCACGTCGCTGCAGAGGCCAATCAGTCCCCCGGAGCAGTTTCGGGACGACGAGATCGACTGCACGCCTGCGACGACCGGTCCCAGGATGGGGAGTGCCAACCACTGGCGCTCATAGCTGCCGGAAGGGGCGCTGGATCCTTTGACGCAGCTCGAGATGAAGCCCGCGCCAAGGAGCAGGCCCCCCGAGAGCAGAAGACCCGGGCGCACTCGCCGCTCGATGTGGCTCCCAGCGAGTAGCGAGGAAGCGCTGTAGGCGAGCGTGAGCCCGCCAGACTCAGGTTCGCTGGGCGAGGGCAGCGCAGCCGCCCAAGTCGCACTGTGGACTCCCAGGCTGAGCGCGGCGACGAGGCCGGCAAGGCATGTGGCGTTCATGGAAGCTCTCCCTTCGCTGGCCGGGGAGGGCATGCCGCGTGCCAGAGATGGAGAGAGGCGCATCGTTCGTGTGGTGTGCCTTCCCCTGCACGAAAGCCAGGTGGAGGAGTGCTCGGAATGGCACGACGACTCGCGCCCAGGGTGCGTCTGAGGCGTCCGCCAAGCCCGGAAGGGGAAGAGTCCTCCAGAGCGAGTCGGCCAGTGCTGTGGGGGCGCCGGAGGAGTGTGCACGGGGCTCGCGAGTCTTCCTTCCTCCAAAGCCGTGCCGAGTTGGCACCCAGGTGGCCGCGGCGCCTGACTTCGTGGAGGCGCGAAATAGTTGAGCGACGCCGCCGGCCTCCAGCATCTCTCGGGCATGCGGCGATCCGTGTCCTGGCCAGCACGCCTGTTCCTCCTCGCGGCGCTCCTCGCCTCCGGCGGGGCTCACGCCCAAGGACTCCCCGTCGAGGTCGAGCAGCGCAATGTCGGTTCTCAGCAGCTAGGGACAGGCGAGTGAGGTTTTTCTCACGAGCTTT
>CAZAIE010001656.1:0-1524 GCA_964485035.1 uncultured Myxococcaceae bacterium
CAGCAGCTCCGCCAGCCGGCGCGGTCCCAGGTCCCCGCTGCGCTCGGCGCGCAGGAGATCCCAGACGTCGCCGACGATGCCCGGGGCGGGGTGGGCCGAGGCGAGAAGCCGCTCCTGGAGATGGACGTCGGCGTGGTTGAAGAGCAGCAACGCCTGGGCGGGGGCCCCGTCCCGGCCAGCCCGTCCCACCTCCTGGTAGTAGGCCTCGAGCGACCGGGGGATCTCCGCGTGGACGACGAAGCGCAGGTCGGCCTTGTCCACCCCCATCCCGAAGGCGTTGGTGGCGACCACGACCATGCGGCGGCTGGCCATGAAGCTCTCCTGGACCGCGCGGCGCTCCGCGTCCGGAAGCCCCGCGTGGTAGCAGAGGACCGGGAGCCCCTGGGCGGCGAGATGGGCGGTCATCCGCTCGGCCGAGCGCCGGGTCGCGGTGTAGACGAGGCCGCAGCCGCCCTGCGCCGCCACCGCCCCCGCGCACGCTGCCTTCTCCCGCTCCGAGCCCACGCGGCGCACCTCCAGCGCGATGTTCGGGCGGTCGAACCCGGCGACGACCACCGCGGGGGACTCCAGGCGCAGCGCCCGGCAGATGTCGCGCCTCACCTCGGGAGTCGCCGTCGCGGTGAGCGCCAGCGTGCGCGGCGGCGCGAGGCGGAGGCGGTGCTCGCCCAGCCGCGCGTAGTCGGGGCGGAAGTCGTGGCCCCAGGCGGAGATGCAGTGAGCCTCGTCCACCGCGAAGAGGTCGATGGGGGTGCGCTGCAGCACCTCGAAGAAGCGCGGGCTGCGGAAGCGCTCCGGGGCCACGAAGAGCAGCTTGTACGCTCCCGCCGCCGCGGCCTGCGTCCGCTCGCGCCGCTCCCGCTCGCCGAGCGTGGAGTTGACGAAGGTCGCGGGGATGCCGCGGGCGACCAGCGCGTCGACCTGGTCCTTCATCAGCGCGATGAGCGGCGAGACCACCAGGGTCACCCCGGGGAGCGTCACCGCCGGGAGCTGGTAGCAGAGGCTCTTGCCCGAGCCGGTGGGCATCACCGCGAGCGTCGGCCGGCCGGCCAGGACGGGCTCGATGACCTCGCGCTGGTTGGGCCGGAAGCCCGTGAAGCCGAAGTGCTGCAGCAGCGCCTGCTCGAGGCCGCTCATCGCCCCTCCCTCATCAGGCTCAGCGTCTCCTCCTCCTCCTCCGGCGTCTCCTCCTCCAGCGCGCCGCGGAGGCGGCGACGCAACGACCGCACCTCGTCCTCGCTGGCGGCCCGCTCGGCGTCATCCACCACGCCGTCGACCAGCGCGTCCCCCTCGCCGACGCCGACCGGCAGCGCCTCGAGCGGGGTGGTCCACAGCCCGCCGCGCGCGTCGACCAGCACCGCCACGTCGTCCTCGATGCGGTCGATCACCAGCACCGACCGGTCCAGCGCACAGCCCGCCAGCGCGCAGAGCGCGGCGCCCAGAGCAAGCGTCCTCATGGTCCCCTCCCCCTCGTCCCGTCCCGCCTACAGCACCGAGAACTGCCCCTCGTCCACCAGGCTCACGTAC
>CAZAIE010001657.1:0-1523 GCA_964485035.1 uncultured Myxococcaceae bacterium
GTGGGGACCTGTGCGAGGCCCGCGGCGGTGGTGGGGTCGGGCGCGGCCGGGGGGATCAGGGTCACCTTCCGGGCCGGAGCGGCGGTCTCGAAGCGGTCGGCCTTGGGGGCCTGGGCCTTGGCAGCCTTGGCCTGGGCCGCGGGACGCTCGACGCGGGGAGCAGCGGGGGCCACGCGTGGGCGCGAGTCCTGGATGCGGGTCGCCATGGGATCTCCTTGCCTGCGGTCACCACCAAATTCGGGAATTATCGTGCAGGCTTGTCCGAAGTTGCCTCGGGGTTTTCGAAGGTCCGGGACCTCCGCTAGGATGCCGGGGTGCCCGAGGCGCCCATCCACTTGGAGTTGTTGCCGATTCCCGTCGATCGGGAGGCTTGGCGCGCGGTGTGTGCGGCCACGCTCAGTCTCGACGCCGCCGACGCCGACCGGCTCGCCGCGGCGCGGCCCCTCCTGCTCCGGGTGTTCGCCGATCGCACGGTGCACCAACTCGGCGGCGTGGTCCGCCCGGCGCTCCAGGGTGGGGTGGCGTGCCCGCGCCACCCGCGAATCGTGGCCTCCGAGCGGTGCCCGCGGTGCCAGGCCTACCAGGCCTGCCCCATCTGCCTGCTGGAGCCGGAGCCGGGGTGTGCGTCGTGCCGTGGCAAGAGGACCTTCTGGCGGCGCTTCAAGGCGGTCCGGGTGGGGCTGCTGCTCGCCGTCCTCGGCCTCGTCGCGTGGAAGTCCTGGTCCGACCAGCGGCGGCTGCGGAGCTGGTCCGAGCCGATCACCGTGGGGATCTACCTCGTGGACGCGGACCCCTCGGTGGCGCGCTTCACGCGCACCCTGGGCGAGGCGGACTTCGAGCCGGTGGCCGACTTCGTGGCGAGCCAGGCCCAGCGGCATGGGAAGGCCATCCGCTCGCTCCTGCGGGTCTCGCTCCGCGGGCGCGTGACCACGCAATCCCCCGCCGCGCCGCCTCCCGGCGCCTCCGCGCTCGACGCCATCCGCTGGAGCCTGTCGCTGCGCTGGTGGGCCTTCGAGGCCAAGCGGCAGCAGGGGCTGGCGGCGAGCGATGTCGAGCTCTACCTGCGCTTCCACCCGCCCGCGGCGCAGCCCGACCTCGCGCTCTCCGCCGCCCTGCCGCAGGGACGGCTCGGCGTCATCGAGACCATCGCCGATCGTCAGTCGCTGGGCTGGACGCGGCTGGCCGCGGCGCACGAGCTCTTGCACGTCCTGGGCGCCCCGGACACCTACGGCGCGGACGGGCTTCCGCTCGACCCCGAAGGCCTGGCCGAGCCGGAACGCGGCTACCCGCAGCGTCTCTGCGAGGTCATGTCCGGGCAGATCGCGCAGTCGCCGGAGCGCGCCGTCCCCGCCCAGTCGCTCGACGACTGCCGGGTGGGAGGGGCGACCGCCCGGGCCGTCGGCTGGCGCGAGTAGGATGCGCGCATGGTGCGTCGTGAAGATCCCAAGTCATCGGAAGGGCGACCGAGCGAAGGGCCGGGATCAAGCTGTGCCTGTCCAGCGGGTGAGAGTCCCGTCCGGGTA
>CAZAIE010001658.1:0-1523 GCA_964485035.1 uncultured Myxococcaceae bacterium
TCATGGTCGAGTTCGACTTCTCCATGAACCAGCAGCTTCCCTCCAATACCATTCACCACCTCCAACTCGTTCGGGACATCGGCGGGAGCGAGACGCTCGTGGGAGTCGGACCTGCGAAGGGGGTTCGCCATCGAACCAGCTGGGTCGGCCGCCCGGGGAATGGCTTTGACTCCAACGACTTGATGACCGTCCACTTGGTGGGCGTCGACTCGGGACTGGTGCCTGGGACGAGCTACGTCTACGGGTTCAAGTACCGGCAGGAACTGGGCTCTGGGTCCACCTCGTTCAATGTCAGCGCCGGAGACTCAGCGGTGTACGGGTGGAGTGGCGTCATGACGATGCGGGTGACCGAGATCGCACAGTGACAACCCGTCCAGCTGCCCTCGCATCCCGCCACTGAGCTGCGGGGCTCGGAGGATGGATGACGCATGCACTAGCGCTCGGGCTCCTCGCGCTTCTCTCCCAGGGGAGTCCAGCCGAGGAGTCGTCGGCGCGCCTCGCGCAGGTCTTGAGCGGGCAGATCCAGCAGGGCACGGTCTCTCTGGCAGTCGATGGCGGAGCAGTGGTCGTCCGGTTCGAGGCGCCGCGAGCGCTCGAGGACCCCGATCGGCGCTGGAAGACGCTGGGCGCGCTGGCCCTCGAGTCGCGCAAGGGTGACGTCCGGCTGCGGGTGGAGGTCGAGACGCGGCAGACCAAGGCCGATGCGGAGGCGCAGGTGAGGGCGTGCTCGGCCGACCTGCTCGGCGTCGTCCGCTACTTGTTCGAGAAGCAGAAGGTGGACCGGCGGCGAGTCACCGTGATCGGCCGCTGCACGGTGGGCGGGGCTCCTCAGCCCTGAGCGGTCTCCGGGAGACGGGGCAGAGGCGCGTCGCTGGCTACGCCGCCGAGAGCCCGTCGGGGTCGACCCAGGCGATCGCCCCACGCGGGCAGGCGGCGACGCACGCGCCGCACCCGTCGCAGCTCGCGTAGGACACCGCCGGGTGCTTCACGGTGCAGGGCACCTCCATCGACAGGCAGTACTTCACGCACCGCGCGCACTGCGTGTTGCGCGGGTCCTCGATGGCCCCTCGTGGACAGGTGGTCACGCACACCCCGCAGCCGTCGCAGCGTGGGGCTTCGATCACCGGCCTTTGGGACGATGCGGTCATGGCGCCTCCGGGCGTTGGATGTCCGACTTTCGGGGGCGTTGCGGGGTGTCCCGGACCGGCCCTCGCGGGCCCCGCTTCGGCATCGACGGCGGCGGCGGATGCCACTAAGGTGCGCGCGCCGCGGCCAGCACGGCCGCCCTTCCCAGGAGACGAACATGACGACCCCGCAGCAGAAGCCCGAGGCCGAGGCCATCCGCATCGGAATGCTGGCTGGCCTGTTCAGCCGCGAAGAGGCCATCCAGTGGGCCGACCTGGTCATCGCCGACACCGACAAGCCCTGCTCCGAGGTGCTCGACCTCTCGATGGGCGAGACCCTGGACGGCTCGTCCATCGCGGCGCTGCTCTCGGCCATGCCCGGCGCTGCCGACGCGGAGC
>CAZAIE010001659.1:0-1516 GCA_964485035.1 uncultured Myxococcaceae bacterium
GAAGACCCTACCGGCCCAACCGGCTCGGTCCTCGCCGGTTGGGCCGGTAGGGTCTTCTCCGATGTGCACGCGACCGCAACGACGGCCGGAATGGCCACGAGGAAGATGAATCTGCGCATGGTCCCTCCGCATGGGGCAGCACCTGCCTTCGCCCCAAGTTTCGTCATCGTCACCTTGGGAATGGCGCACGGTCAAGGACAACCAAGAGATCGGCGGCGAGATCGCAAGTTCGCTCCGGCAGCGGGAGTGGGCCCCCGCTTGTTCTGGCTGGGCTCAGGCTCCACCGCAACGGCTTTGATCCTTGGCTCGGGAGTCGGGCTGTACCTGACCGCCGGTGGTGAAGGAAGGCCCCCGCCGAGTCGCTGGCGGGGGCCAAGGGTGCCTTGTGTACTGGTCGTGGACGCCTAGTAAGGCACGAGCCAAGCCTCGTCCGGCGCATGGCCGAGCCGGGTGGCCTCTTCGTAGTACCGGGTCAATCCGGTGACCGCCTGGCGCAGCGCGCTCTCGGGAGTGTCGTTGAACCGGCGGCTGGTCCTGTAGGGGCCCGCCTGGACTGGCGTGTGGATCGCATGGCTGGTGGTGAAGCGCACGATGCCGCCGTCCTGCACTAGGCGGATCGTCACGGGCTGCTGCAGCGTGCCGATCCGAATCGTGAAGGTATTGCCCGAGCGGGCGTCCGGGTGAATCGGGAGGTCGCGTACGTGGTCTTCGAGGGGCGATCCGTCGAAAGCCGTCATCTGCTGTTCTTCAGCTTCGGGAACGTCGGGCTCGGAGTCATCGGGGCGGGCGAGGTGGATCTCGCGGTAGATGGTGAAGCCCTGGGCGCCCTCCTGGTTGGTGAAGGGGTACTCGACCGAGCCGCGCGGGCGGCGCTCCCCTCGTGCGCCCCTCTCGTTCTCGAGCATGTGGCTCGTGCAGAGGAAGGGGCAGGAGGTGTCCTGCTCGTCGAACAGCTCACCGTTTGGGTACAAGTCGAAGAGATGAACTGCGACGTCGGCACTCTTCGTGCAGCCAGACACTGAGCAGCCAGGGCGTTTGCTGGGGCCGGCGCCGTCGTGGGTGATTTCCAGGTCGACGGGACCCGCGGCGAGCTTCGCGGCGAGCGAATGCTCGTTGCCGCCCAGGACGTGCGCAAGCGCAGCATTCGCTAGCGTGTGCTTGATGGTGACGCCGCCTCGGTCCTTGAGGAACGAGGCGAGCGACCGCGCCATGAGGGTGCGGGTCTTCTGCGTGAGCGACAGATGGATGGATGACATGGCAGTACCAATTGGTAGGGGCTTGCCTACTTCAGGATGAGGTGACCCCGTTTCCCATCCGCAAGCCGGCCAATTGGCAATGGCACGTCAGGCGAGACGTGGCAGGTCTTCCGTAGCCTTGCGGCTGGGGTCGGAACGCTGACTGCCGGCGCTACTGCAACAGGAATTGTACGCGACGGCCGGCCGAATATGCAATCCAACACGAAACTCGCCACCAGCAGCTGTTCAGCCGGCTGCGACGTAGTGTGCCCCCCGCCCCG
>CAZAIE010001660.1:0-1516 GCA_964485035.1 uncultured Myxococcaceae bacterium
TCGCAGCGTCCCAGGTCTCCGTCGCAGCGTCCCTCGTCTCCGCCGTGGCAGCGTCCCAGGTCTCCGTCGCAGCGTCCCAGGTCTCCGTCGCAGCGTCCCTCGTCTCCGCCGTGGCAGCGTCGGGGCGTGCCTCCTCAGGCGAGGAGCAGGATGCTAGGAGGGCGAGGCAGGTCGCGAGGAACCGGTTCATGCCGCGGTCGTAGCACGCGACCGGCGCGTGGCGAAGCGTGTGCTACTTGCGCCGCGGACGCAGCGCGGCCTCGAAGTGCTTGCGGTACTCCGCGCTCACCGACGCCGAGGCGATGGCGTTCACGGGGTCGTTCATCCGCGCCACCCAGCCCTCGTGGATGCGCGCGAAGCGCTTGGGGGAGAGCGAGTACTCGTCGAGCAGCTCCTCGAAGGCCACCGCGTCGCCCGCGGGCAGCAGCCGCCGCCTCGCCTGGATGGTGGCGTACACCTCGAGCGTCACGTCCTCGATCGGCTCGAGCAGTCCCAGGCCCACTGCCTTGCGGGCCTTCTGCCGGTCGTGTGCCTTGCGCGCGTCCATCATCGCCTGCGCGAAGTTGGTGTCCGGGCCGTGTCGCTCGACGAACCGCTCGCGGACCCAGCTGAAGTGACCCTCGCTCAGGAACCCGTGCGCCGCGAGAACCTTGCGGAACGCCGCCAGGCTCTCCTCTTGGGCCTGCTCGAGCTCGTAGACCTTGATCCAGAACTCCTCGTTGGTCAGGTCCTCGAGGCTCCAGCCCGCCGGGATGGGGTACTCGTGCTCGCCGGAGTTGTCCTCACCCTCCTCGAGCTCCTCTGCCTCGTCGTGAGCGAGCCCGTCCTCCGTGACCTCGTCGGAACGGGAGCTGCGCCGCTCCTCGATGAGCGTGGGGTCCTTGTCCGTCTTCCGGCCCGAGCGGGTCTTGCTCCCGGGGGGCTGCGACGGCGACGACCGTGGGGGCTTCGAGGGGCTGGCCAAGCACGTGCCTCCGATCCTGCAAGGGGCGGGGAATCTAGCAGCAGTCGGTCCCCGGCGGTCACCGGCGTCGGGCGAGCCGCCACCCGTCGAAGCCGGGGAGCGGCAGCAGCGGCAGCAGCGCGAAGAGGAGCGACGCCGTTGCCCACGCCAGCACCACCTGCCAGGCCAGCCCGTGGTCGGGCAGCGCCGGGTGTCCGAGGCCGGCCAGGAAGTGCATGGGGTAGAGCAGGGTCCCGGCGAGCGCAGCCGGGACGATCGAGATCCCCGCGCTCGGCGGCAGGACTCCCAGCCTTGCGCCCGCGGGCAGGTCCACGCTCGCAGTCAGGCTCGCGCCGGACCGCTCGTAGCTCAGTGCGACCGGTCCGCCGGGGTGGCCGTCCACCGCTGCGCGCAGCTCGCCGAAGGTGGTCACGGGGCGCTCGCCGACCCGGGTGATGCGGTCGCCGGCGACGAGCCCTGCGGTCTCCGCGGCGCTGCCCCTCGACACCGACGCCACCTCGGCCGGCTCGGTCCCGACTGGCAGTCCCCAGAGCCAGGCGAGCAGCACCAGGA
>CAZAIE010001661.1:0-1512 GCA_964485035.1 uncultured Myxococcaceae bacterium
CTGGTCCGGTGGAGGTCATCGCCCCACCTCCCCGTCCCCGGGCGCCGGAGCAAACGCCCGAGCGTCCGCCCCCGCCGCCGCTCCAGGGGACCGACCAGCTCGTGCGCTACCGCGGACAGCTGCGCGCCCGCGCCAGCACCGAGTGGACTGGCTGGGTCGCCGAGCGGGCCATCGACGGGTACGTGGAGACCTCCTGGTTCAGCGAGCGGCGTGACTCGGCGGCGTTCGGCACCCGGCCGTGGGTCGAGGTGATCTTCCCGGCGGACGTCTCGCTGCAGCACGTGATCGCGCTGGGGAACCGCGAGCCGCCCTGGGAGGTGAACTACAGCATCGTGGTCGCCCGGGTGGACTTCTTCGACGCCGAGGGGAACCTGCTCGCCTCGCAGGACAACGAGTCCGGCTCGCCCACCTTCGACATCGAGTTCCACTTCAAGAAGCGCGTCGCCGGCGTCCGCCGGCTGCGCTTCACCTCGGTCTCGGACCAGGGGGACCGGAACCGGCACGAGGACATCGGCATCGGCGAGATCCAGGCCTGGTAGCCCGCTACTCGTCCTCGTCCGGGACCGGCGCCGGGGCGACTTTCACCGCCTTGAACTTCCGGAGTTGGACCAGGCCGGCCGGCGCGCCGCGCGGCTTGGAGACGTCGCGGGCGTGGCAGTAGTGCACCTCGACCCGGGGCGCGCCGCGGGCCTTCGAGTACCAGCCGGCGAACGCCGCGGCCTGCTCCAGCACCGCGCGCGGCGGCTCCTCGCCGTCGGGCACGCGGACCACCACGTGGCTCCCCGCGGTCCCGCCGCCGACGTGCAGCCACAGGTCCCCGGGCTCGGCGACGTCGAAGGTGAGGTGGTCGTTGTCGGCGCTGCTGCGCCCCACGAGCACCTCCCAGCCATCGACCTGCACGGTGCGGTACGGCCTGCCCTTGCTGCCCACCTGGACCTCCACTGCGGAAACGGGGCGCGCTTCGTACCCCGAAGCCAGGGCCGGGGCAACGGCGCAGCGCGATTGCGTGCGGCCCGGGGAACGACGTAGAGGGGGTGCCAGATTCCGGCGGTTCTCCAGTCTCCAGGGCACGACGCTTCGGTCGTGACTTCCCTGGGAGCCAACATGGAAACGTGGATGCGAGCAGTGGTGATGACCCTGGGCCTGGCGCTGGCTGGCTGCGAGCTGGTCGACAAGGACACGCCCCCGGACCCCCTGGCGGTGGTGCGCGGCACGGTCGGCGCGGTGCCGGGGACCGACCTGCAGGGAGAGGTCTCCCTGGTCGTCCTCTGGCTGCCGCGCACCGCGCTGGAGTACCCGTCCTGGACCGTGGGCTCGAACGGCACCCTCTCGTTCGAGCAGCGCGCCTTCGTGCAGCAGCCGGTGACCTACACCGCGAGCTTCCCGTTCGACTTCGAGATCCCCATCCGCGACCTTCCGCCTGCCGAGGCGCGCTACGACCTCTCGGCCCGCGGCGGCCAGGGGGTCGCCTCGACCGGGATCCTCGTGGCCTACCTCGACCTGGACCACGAC
>CAZAIE010001662.1:0-1510 GCA_964485035.1 uncultured Myxococcaceae bacterium
GTCGCGGTCATCGTCTTCTCGGAGCAGGGCGTCGAGGTCCTGCCCATCGCCGACAAGAAGGGCAAGCTCGACCAGCTCCTCGAGAAGGTCCCGGGGCTCATCGATTCGATCAAGGAGCGCTGCGAGGGCTAGCTGCCAGCTCGCTCGCTGGATGGGGGCCTGGTGTCCGGCTCGAGCCGGTGCCAGGCCCTTCCCAGTCAGACGGGGGGAGGCCGCACGGCAGGCACGAGGACATCGCCCTCGACCTTGCCCAGCACCTCGAGCACGGTCCGCCCCTGCTCGTCCCGGCCTGGCCGCTCCTTCGTGTAGCTCGCGGGCTTCGCGGCCGGGACCACGCCCAGCGACTCGCAGGCGCGGGACAGCGCCGCCCCGAGCGCCTCGTCGATCGCGCGGTCGCGCTCCTTCCGGGACGCACCGCCGGGGATGCGCACGGCGAGCGTGCCCACGACCTTGTCGTCCTTCGCCTGCAGGGTGGCTTCGGGTCTGGCGTCCTCGCGGCCCATGCGCGGCTCCTGTGCTCGGTCCGGCGCGGTGGGTATCAGCTTCCGAGGCGGGGCGCACCTTCTCCTGCAACTTGGGGAGGTTGCACGGCGCGGACTGGGGTTTCACGGCGTGCCCCGAATCCCCTGGAAGCACGGGGGTTTGGTGATGGCTGGAAACGCCAGGAAGTCCAGAAGGTTACGGCGAGGTTCCACGGCCCGCATCCTTATATGCGGGCTGGCGAGAGGGCGAGGCGGACGAGGGCCAGGCCCTGTCGAATGGGCCTCAAGCGAACGCCACCTGCAGCCGCTCCCCACTGGGCAGGCGGAGCTGGTCGCCGGGCAGGAGCAGGAAGGTGGGTCCGGGGCCGTGGTTCACCGTCAGCCTTCCTACGTCCGGGTCGACGTTGAGCACCGGGCGGCCGTCCACGAGCCGGAACGTCGCGAGGATCTCGTCCCTGTCGAAGTACGTCTCCGCCGCCTCTTCGAGCCGCGGGGACTGGCCGGGGCGCCAGCGCAGGAGCCAGGCCCGCGAGAGGTCGGCCCCGTCGCCGAGGCCAGCCACCTCTCCCTCGACCGCACGCAGCCGTAGCGCTGCGCCGGCGTGGAAGACCAGGCTGCCCGCGAGCCGCGGCGCGCGTCGGACCAGCGCGTCGGAAGCGGGGACGGAGGCCCCTGGCGAGCCCCCCAGCGAAAAGCCGAGGGTCACGCGCTCGAGCGAGGCGGGCAGCTGGGGGTGCCGGGCGAGCCAGTCCATCGCGGAGAGGATGGGGTCGCCGCCCGTCGCGCCGTGCAGCTCGGCCGCCGCCTGGGCGAGCGGCGCCACGTCCACGACCAGCTCCCGCAGCAACCAGGCGACGCGCGTCTCGAAGAGGAGGTCCAGGGCCACCTGCCAGTCGTCGTAGGGAAGCGGGGGCTTGATGCGCAAGAAGGCCAGCCGGGCGAGGCCGCGATCCGCGAGGAGGTTCGCGTGCCCCGCTTGGCAGCGGTAGGCCAGCGACCCGTCGAGCATGGCTGGGAAGAGCGTCCGC
>CAZAIE010001663.1:0-1508 GCA_964485035.1 uncultured Myxococcaceae bacterium
GCGCCGCTGGACGGCGACGCCCAGGCGAAGCCCGAGGTCTTCTCCCTGCCGCAGCTCGTGCACCCCGGGCAGGTGGAGTCCCGGCCGCTGCTGCCGTCGTTCGTCTATCTGCCGCACGCGACCGAGTTCAACGCCGGAGCGCTGAAGCTCCCGTGGGACGAGAAGCGCGGCTTCGTGGTGGGCGAGCTGGCTCGCAACCACGGCGCGATGACCCCCATTCGCCTGGTGAGCTCCGCGAAGAGCTGGCTGTGCCACCCGGCGCTCGACCGCCGCGCTGCGATGCTCCCCGCCGGGAGCCCGGACGAGGTGACCAAGCTCTCGCCGCTCGAGGCAGCGTCGCGCTACCTCGCCCACATGCGAGAGGCCTGGAACGCGGGCATCGCCAAGGGCGACCCGTCGCTGGCGCTGGAGCACCAGGACGTCACGCTCACCGTCCCCGCGTCCTTCGACGCGGTGGCCCGCGAGCTGACGGTGGAGGCGGCGAAGAACGCCGGGCTGCCCCAGCTGACGCTGCTCGAAGAGCCCCAGGCCGCGCTCTACGCCTGGGTCGAGGCCATGGGAGACCGGTGGCGCAAGCTGGTGCGTCCGGGCGACCTGATCCTCGTCGTGGACGTGGGCGGCGGGACCACCGACTTCAGCCTCATCGCGGTGGTGGAGCAGGACGGCGCGCTCGGGCTGCAGCGCGTCGCGGTGGGCGACCACATCCTGCTCGGCGGCGACAACATGGACCTGGCGCTGGCGCACGCGCTGGAGCAGAAGCTGGCCAAGGCGGGCAAGAAGATCGACCGCTGGCAGTTCCTGGCGCTGACCCACGGCGCGCGGCAGGCCAAGGAGGCCCTCTTCGGGGATCCGTCGCGCGCGAGCCACCCGGTGAGCGTCCCCGGCCGCGGCTCGAGCCTCGTCGGCGGGGCCATCAAGACCGAGCTGACCCGCGAGGAGCTGACCGGCACGCTGGTGGACGGCTTCTTCCCCAAGGTCGAGTCCAGCGCGCGCCCGGTGGCACAGAAGCGCCTCGGGCTCACGACGCTGGGGCTTCCCTACGCCTCCGACGCGGGGATCACCCGGCACCTGGCGGCGTTCCTGGGCAAGCACCGCGGCGCGCTCGACTCCCAGGCCACGGCCAACCTGAAGCTCGCCGGCAAGACCTTCCCGCACCCCACCGCCATCCTCTTCAACGGCGGGGTGATGAAGGCCCGCGAGCTGGAGCAGCGGGTGGTCGAGGTGCTCGGGAGCTGGGCCGAGGCCGAGGGCGGGGTGAAGCCCAAGGTGCTCCCCGGCTCGGAGCTGGACCTCGCGGTGGCGCAGGGCGCGGCGTGCTTTGGGCGCGTGCGGCACGGCAAGGGCATCCGCATCCGTGGCGGCACGGCGCGGGCGTACTACGTGGGCATCGAGACGGCGATGCCCGCGGTGCCGGGCATGCCCCCGCCGATCAAGGCGCTGTGCCTCGCGCCGATGGGGATGGAGGAGGGGACGCGCGCCGAGTTGCCCTCTCAGGGGCTGGGCGGGGT
>CAZAIE010001664.1:0-1508 GCA_964485035.1 uncultured Myxococcaceae bacterium
GGGCAGGGGCGGTGGAGGCGTTCACGGTCGTCTCCCCCCAGGTGTCGTTCGAGACGAAGTAGAAGCCGGGGTAGCCGTTCCCGCTGTAGGCGAAGCCGGTGTAGACGAACGCGCGCAGCGCGACCGAGCGCATCTGCGCCGCCGCGGGGACGCCGGAGAGGTCGAAGCGCAGCAGCGCGCGGTTGGTGTCGCGGTCCACGATGAACTGCTGCTCGGTGCCGTGGTTGGCCGTCCCGCTCGCGTCGAGGTAGGTGTCGGCCTCGACCGGGATGGAGGCGCGGAAGAGCACCGGCTTGCAGGCCCCGACGAAGCAGGACTCGGCGAAGGCGCAGGTCTTGCCGGCGTAGTTCGCCGCCGCAGGGTCGGTGCCGGTGCAGCTCCCCTTGGCGCCGCAGGAGTTCAGGTCGCGCAGCGGGTCCAGGCACTTGCCGCCGCACCTGATCTGTCCGGCGGGGCACGTGGTGGAGGCGGTGCAGGCGCCGGCCGCGCAGTACTCGGTCGCGCCGCAGGCCTTGCCCGCGTAGTTGGCGGCGGCCGGGTCGGTGCCGACGCAGGTTCCCTTGGCGCCGCAGGACGTGGCGTCGGTGGCGGGGGTGATGCACTTCGTCCCGCAGCGGATCTGGTCGGCGGCGCAGGCCAGGGTGGGGGTGCAGGCGCCGGCAGCGCAGTACTCGGAGGCGCCGCAGGCCTTGCCGGCGTAGTTGGCGGCGGCCGGGTCGGTGCCGGCGCAGGTGCCCTTGGCGCCGCAGAAGGCCAGGTCGCTCGCCGGGCTGATGCAGGTGCTGCCGCACAGGACCTGGCCGGCAGCGCAGGAGAGCGGGAGCTTGCACGTCCCGGCCGCGCAGTACTCGCCCGGGCCGCAGGGCTTGCCCGCGTAGTTCGCGCCCGCGGGGTCCGTCCCGACGCAGGAGCCCTTGGCGCCGCAGAAGCCGGGGTCGCTTCCGGGCGCGACGCAGGTGGTGCCGCAGAGGACCTGGCCCGCGGCGCACGCGGTCTTCGCGGTGCAGGCGCCGCCGTTGCAGAACTCGCTGGCCAGGCAGGCAGTGCCGGCGCTGGCTCCCTCGCAGGTGCCGCTGGCGCCGCAGAAGGCGAGGTCGGTCTGGGGGTCGACGCACTTGTTGCCGCACTTCAGCTGCCCGTTGGCGCAGGTCAGCTTGCAGGTGCCCGCCTCGCAGGCCTCGCCCGGCTGGCACGCCGTGCCGGCGTCCGTCCCGGTGCAGGCGCCCTTGGCGCCGCAGTACTGCAGGCTGGTGAGGGGGTCGATGCAGCTCGCGCCGCAGAGGACCTGGCTCGCGCTGCAGGCCTGGCAGGTGCCGTTGCTGCAGCCCTCGCCTGCGGTGCAGCTGGCGCCCTGGTAGTCCTTCGACCCCGGGTCACTCCCGGTGCAGGCGCCCTTCGCGCCGCAGTGCTCCCCGCTGGTCTTGGGGTCGATGCACTTGCCCTCGCAGGCGACCTGTCCCGAGGGGCAGGCGCACTTGCCGGCCACGCAGAGCTGGTCGGCGGGGCAG
>CAZAIE010001665.1:0-1502 GCA_964485035.1 uncultured Myxococcaceae bacterium
GTAGACGTAGCCGACCCCACCCCCGCCCCCCGCGGCGACGACCAGCCGGCGCTGGCGCACCTCCCGGTCCAGCATCTCCCGGGGGACCCTCCCGGCGTAGGCCTGGTGGAGGTGGGCAGTGGTCCGCAGCGCGTGCTCGCGCAGGATGGTGGCCACCGGCCGCAGCTTCTCTGGTGAGGGACTGCCCCCCTCCTTCACGCCCGCCACCGCGAGGAGCTTGAGGGTCTCGTCACGCAGCGCCAGCACCTGAGGCTCCACGTCCACGTCCGCGCCGTCCACCTGGACGCGGTGCAGGCGAGAGAGCGAGAGCGCCGTCCGCACCGCCGCCTCGCCCCGCCCGTCGAGCAGGCCCGGGGTCTCGAGCAGGGCGCGCACCAGCGCCACCTCCTTCTGCTCGAGGCTGATCAGCAGGTCGGAGCGTTCGGTGGACATGGACCTCCCGGGCCACGAAAGGGCGGGGCCGCCTCCCTGGCAGGGAAGGCGGCCCCGGGACTCCGGTCGCAGGGACTAAGCGAGGCTCTGGCGGATCTCCTCGATCTCGTAGGCCTCGATGACGTCACCCTGCTTGATGTCCGCGTAGTTCTCGATGGACAGACCGCACTCGAACCCGCTCTGCACCTCGCGGACGTCGTCCTTGAAGCGCTTCAGCGAGCCGATCTTGCCCTGGAAGACCTGCTTGTTGTCGCGCAGCAGGCGGACCATGGCGCTGCGGGCGATCTTGCCGTCCACCACCGCGCAGCCGGCGATGGTGCCCAGCTTCGGGACGGTGAAGATGTTGCGCACCTCGGCGCGTCCCAGCGTCTTCTCGCGACGGGTGGGCTCGAGCAGCCCTTCCATCGCCTTGCGGACGTCGTCGATGGCCTCGTAGATGATCTGGTAGAGGCGGACCTCGACGCCCTGCTGCTGTGCCATCTCGCCGGCCTTCACCTCGGGCCGCACGTTGAAGCCGATGATCATCGCGTTGAACGCGCCCGCGAGGATCACGTCCGACTCGTTGATGCCGCCCACGCCGCTGTGGATGACCTCCACCTTGACCTTGTGCGTGGTCTGCTTCTTGAGCGAGTCGCTGATGGCTTCGACGGAGCCCTGCACGTCGGCCTTGACGATGAGCTTGAGCTCCTTCGCCACGCCCCGCTCCACCTTGGCGAAGAGGTCCTCGAGCTTGACCTTGCTGGTCTTGGCCTGGTCCTTCTCGCGCCCCTTCATCTCGCGGTGCTCGGCGATCTCCTTGGCCGCGACCTCGCTCTCCACCACGTGGAAGTCGTCGCCCGCGACGGGGACGCCGCTGAGGCCGAGGACCTCGACCGGGAAGCCGGGCAGCACCTCGTCGACCTTGTTGTTCTTGTGGTCCACCATCGCGCGGACGCGGCCGTAGACCGTGCCGGTGACGATGGGGTCGCCGACCTTGAGCGTGCCCTCCTGGACGATGACCGTGGCCACCGGACCGCGGCCCTTCTCCAACTGGGCCTCCACCACCGAGCACTTCGCCGGCAGCGTGGGGT
>CAZAIE010001666.1:0-1500 GCA_964485035.1 uncultured Myxococcaceae bacterium
CGGGCAAGGTCCCCGAGGGGACCAGGCTCCGGCGCAGTACGGTTTACCGGCTTCTGTCGCGGACGTCGCCGGCGCCGCCAGCCCCATGCGGCGAGCCCGACGCGCTGGCTTTCACCTTCCCCAACGCCAACGACCTGTGGACCAGCGACCTGATGCACGGCCCGCGTCTTCTGGTCCCGGGCCGGCGCGACGGGGGCAAGACCTACCTGTACGCCTTTCTGGACGACGCCACGCGGATGGTGCCTTTCGCCGGTTTCTACGGGGCCGAGAACGCCGCGTGCTTTCTGGAGGCCCTCAAGCAGGGGCTCCTGCGGCGAGGGGTCCCTCGGCGCCTCTACTGCGACAACGGGTCCACCTTCCGCACCCATCACCTTGCGGTCATCTGCGCCACGCTCAACGTCGCCCTGATCCATTCCCGTCCTCACCGGCCTCGCGGCCGCGGCAAGATCGAGCGCTTCTTCCGCCACGTCCGCTCGGCCTTCCTGCCCCACGTCACGACCGAGCAGCTGGCCGACCTCGGCTCGCTCAACCGGGTCTTCTGGGCCTGGCTGGAGGCCGAGTACCACCAGACCCCGCACGGTGGCCTCGGTGGCCTGACGCCCTTGGACCGCTTCCTGGCCGACGAGGCCCTCATCCGTCCCGCGCCCGAGTCCCTGGAGTCCCTGATGCGGATGAGGGTGGTCCGCCGCGTCGGCCGCGACCGCGTCGTCCACATCGACGGCCGTCTCTACGAGGCTCCCGACGGATTCGCCGGTGAGTCCGTCGAGGTCCTCTACGACCCGTACGACCTCACCCTCCCCGTCCACTTCCGCCGCAAGGGGGAGAAGGCCGAGATTGCCCTTCGCCGTCTCGATCTCCACCTCAACGCCTCCCGCCATCGCGCTCCCCGCGCCCCCGAGCAGAAGACCCCCGAGAAGCCCACGGGCATCAGCTACCTCGGCCTGCTCGCCACGAAGCACTACCGCCACGACGGGGAGCGCTGATGTACGAGAGTTTCTTCGGCCTGATCCGTCCGCCCTTCGATCGGCAGCTCCTGGCCGACCAGCTCTTCCGCACTCCGGCCCTGGACGAGCTGCACTCGCGTCTGGAGTACCTGGTGAGGACCCGCAGCCTCGGCCTTCTCACCGGCGAGCCCGGCTCGGGCAAGTCCACGGCCCTGCGCCGCCTGCGCGATTCGCTCCACCCCGAGAAGGTCCGGGCCGTCTATCTCCACGACACCACCGTCAACCCCGCCGACTTCTTCCGCCAGCTCGCCCTGGAGCTCGGCCTGGAGCCCCACTGGTCCCGGGCCCTCGGTTTCCGCTCCGTCCAGCAGGAGATCGTCCGCCTCGTAGAGGAACGGCACCTCTCGGTCCTTCTCGTGATCGACGAGGCGCATCACCTGCGGCCCGATCTGCTCGCCCTGCTGCCCCAGCTGACCAACTTCGAATGGGACGGCCAGAGCCGCCTCGCCCTGCTTCTCGTCGGGCAGTCGGGGCTTCGAAACAAGCTGCGCCTGGC